>JADMIG010000026.1 GCA_015478725.1 Chloroflexota bacterium
GGGCGGGCGGAATCCGTCAGATGCTCACCAGGAGGGCACTGGTCCGGGCTGGCCCTCGTCCGGCAGCCCTCGGCGAGCCATCCCGAGCGTGAGAGCGGCCGACCCTCACGACTCGACCCTGCCATCTGACCATCAGGCGATCATGTGACCGTTGATCGGCGACCAACGCCCGCCTGGTGGTCATTTGTCCGCGGCGGCTCCCGCGGGCGACCGGCGGCTCCGCGGGCGACCATCGGCACCTCCGCGGGCGACCACCGGCACCTCCGCGAGCGACCGACCATCGGCGTGTCCACAGTCGACCACTCCGCGTGTCATCGGCCATGCTCCGTCGCCGCGGCGAGGATCCGGTCGATGTCGAGGTGCTCCGCGACGAGGGCCTTGATGAGCTCGATCTTTTCCCGATCCGCCGGATGCGTCTTGACGAGGAGGTCGTGGACCTCGGAGGCGACCGGATAGGTGTCCTCGGCGACGAGCGTCGCGAACAGGTCCGCCCGGCGGATCGCGTCGATGACGGCGGGTCGCGGTCGATAGCCACCGGTGAGGACGAGGCCGAGCGCGGCGGCTCCTGGACCGTTCACCTCGATGACGGTCCGGATGACATCCTCCCGGTCGCCGGGCACGATGACGAGTGTCCGCGGGCCGATCCGCTCGAGCATGTGGCCGGGCTCCATCGCTCCGATTGCCACGCCGCCGATGACCGCGTCGAGGTCCGGACCCGGGTGGATCGTCTCGCCGTGGACACCCTCGAGGACCATGCCGAGCGTCGGGTTCGACAGGATCGGCCGATACGGGAGGATGCCGAGGAGAGGGATGCCGTGCAGCGCGAGGCCACGCTCGAGGGTCCGGGCGATCCCCGGCTGGGCATCGAGCTCGACCTTGTTGACGATCGCCCCGGCGACGAGGACGCCATGGGCTCGGAAGAGCGACGCGTTGAGGACGATCTCGTCGATCGGCCGGCCGACGCCTCCTTCCGAGACGATGACGGTGGGCGTTCCGAGGAGCGCGGCGACGACCGCGTTCGAGAGCCCGACCACCGCCCCGACGCCGGCGTGGCCGGTGCCCTCGACGAGGAGCACGTCACGCTCGGCGAACGTCGCGTGCGCGTCGCGGATCCGGGCCGGCAGGTCCTCGACGACCTCACCGGCGATATACGCCTTCGTGAAGCCGCGGGGGATGTGGACGGGGCTCATCGCCGGGAGCGCGTCGCGGAGACCGAACACCGCCCGCATGAGGACCGCGTCCTCGTCCGCCGGGACACCGTCCTGGATGACCGTCCGCTGGCCCACCGGCTTCATGAAGCCGGTGGCCAGTCCCTCCCGGATGAAGCCGTCCACGAAGCCGAGCGCGGCGGTCGTCTTGCCGCGGTTCTGGCCGGTGGCGGCGAGGTACAGGTGGCGCATCCGGCGGCGCTCGGGGCCGATCCGGACCGTCAGCCGTGCGTCGTCGTCTTGCGCTCGACGAGGGCGACCGCGTCGCGGAGCCGACCGAGCATGTCAGCGTCGAAGCTGTCCGCCTCGAGATACGGCCCCAGCCGTTCGAGGATATCCACGATGAGACCGGCAAAGACGCTCGCGTCGGCGACGAAGAACTGCGGTTCGTTGTTGTAGCGGACGAGCGTGAGGCGGCCCTGCAGGACGCGCCGCTCCTCGACGTGGGCGATCTGGGTCGCGAAGTTGTGACCCTGGATGCCGTCGGGGTTGTTGAGGTAGTTCAGGGCGTTGTCGATGGCGAGCCCGAACCTCGCGCGCCAGGCGACGAGCCGTTCGTGAACCTCGGATGGGATCCGGACCTCGGCCACCTCGTCGAAGACCTCCGGGGCCACGGTGAGCAGGCCGACGAGCGTCGTTCCCGCTCGCGAGCCGAGCATGACCTGGAGGCTCCGCTCGAGGGTGAAGACCTCCGAATCGAACCGCGGGCTCGTGATGACGTCCGTCAGGAGGTCCTCCACGTTGTCGAGGACCCCGGGCTCCGCGACGGCATTGGCGAGGTGGAGGATCTCCTCCTTGAACAGGAATTTCTCTTCGTGATCGAGCATGCCGGCGATGGTACAACGCGCCCGCTCAGCCCGGTCCGTCACCGAGCCGTTCGAAGAGATTGTTGGTCATGATTCCGACCCGCCGATCGAACGGCGTCCGGACGCCGGCGTAGCTCCGGTCGCCGTACGCGTCGAGGGCCCAGCTCCACTGGAACGTACCGGCGGCGAAGACCGTCGCCCCGGAATCGGCCGTGTACATCGTCGCCGTGTGGATCGCCGGACTCGGATAGATCTCCGTGCCGTGGATGACCGCGTCGATCGGACCCTGCGCGAGCAGGACCGTGCCGGGGTGGGCGAACCGCGGGAAGAACGTGTCGTATTCCTGGCCGATGAGGTTGGCGATCCGGTCGCCGTCGCGCAACCCGGTGCCCTGGTACAGCCAGTGCCCGCTGGAACGCACGACCCAGTCTCCCGGACGGCGGACGATGTGGCCGTACATCTGGCCGATGACCGAGGCCTCCGGATCGCTGACCGGAGGTTGCCGCCAGCGGGTCGTCGTGAGCGCCGGGTTCGTCGTCGCGAGCGGATCGAGCGCAGCGCTCTTGTAGCAGGTCACCTGCCGACCCGGGCCAAGCCGCGACGGCCCGAGTCGGACCTGCCAGAAGATCTCGTTCGCCGACAGGAATGCGACATTGATGCCGGCCGCGATGGCACCCTCGATCGACGTCCGCATCGGCCGCGACCAGTACTCGTGGTGACCGGCGAAGACGATGAGGCGGCGCCCCTTCAGCAGCTCGGGGTGCAGCTCGAGATCGACGTCCATCATGTACTCGACGTCGCGCTCCTCCCGCTCCTGCCAGCGCACGAACTGCAGCTCCCAGCGGCGCTGGTACCCCGAACCGTAGTCGAGGGTGTACGGGCGGTCGAAGCCCACCACGACGGCCCGGCGGCCGGCCGCGGCGTCCGGTGCGTCTTCCGCGGACGCCCCGTACAGGTCCGCCCCGCCCCATGGGTTGTACGCCTGCCAGGTGATCCCGGCACTCACGAAGAGGACCGGCGCCGGGGTCACGCCGGCGCCGACGGCCGGACGGACGATGAACGGCGCCGTGGCCACCACCGCGCCCGCCTCCGTGCCGCGGGGGATCCGGCCGGTGGGGCCCGGTCGCCCACCGCGGATGACGACGCTGTACATGCCGCTCGTCCAGTCGGCGGGCACCTGGATCTCGAGGGCCGCGGGCCAGGGAGCCTCCACGAGACCCGTCTCCGGGTCGGGAACGAGCGGGCCGCCGGCCTGGGGCCGAAGGCCGCGATCCGTCCGGACCAGGCGCCCCCCGTCGCCGTGATACCAGCCGAGGCGATACCAGTCCACGTCGAACGGCACGTCCGAGTTCACGAACAGCGTCAACCGCTCGCCGGGCGCCGCCGATGCCGGAGCGACGAAGCAGGACAGCGGGTAGTGGGCACCGCCGAGGATCCAGTCGAGCGTGCCGTGCCTGGCGTTCTCCCGGGCGATCGCGTTATCGCGCGGTCGCGGCGTGCCAGGTGCCGCTGACGGGGGGGTCGATGCCGACGGGGCGCCGTTCGCTGCCGACGGGGACGACCCGGGGCCGACCGCGGAGGGTGACGGCGCAGCGGATGGCGAGGCGGCGGGCGCGGGGGAGCAACGGGCGAGCGCGAGGGCGCCGAGCCCGGCGGCGGTGACCCGCCCGCTGGCGAGGAGGAAGTGTCGGCGGTCTACGGGTAGAGGCCGCGCATCGCCGTGGCGTCCGCGACCCGCTGAACGGCGAGCAGGTACGCGGCGGTCCGCATGTTCACCTGTTCCAGCTCGGCGATGCGATGCGTCTCACCGAACGCCCGGATCATGATCTCCTTGAGCTTCGCGTTGACGATCGGCTCGCTCCAGTGGTCGCGGTTGAGGTCCTGGACCCACTCGAAGTAGCTCACCGTCACGCCGCCCGCGTTGCAGAGGATGTCCGGGATGAGGAAGACCCCGCGGTCGAAGAGAATCTCGTCGGCATCGGGCGTCGTCGGGCCGTTCGCCGCCTCGGCGATGAGTCGAGCCTGGATGTTCTTCGCGTTGCGCGAGGTGATCTGATTCTCGAGTGCGGCCGGGATGAGGATGTCGCACTCCACCTCGAGGACATCCGCATTCGTCACGTCCGTCGCGCCCGGGAAGCCCTGGACCGTGCCGTGCTCCCGCTTCCAGGCGATGACCCGCTCGATGTCGAGCCCTGCCGGATTGTGGATTCCGCCGGTCGAGTCGCTCACGGCGACGACGGTCGACCCCTCGTCGACGATGAGGCGGGCGGCGATCGAGCCAGCATTGCCGAAGCCCTGGACGGCGACCTTCGCCGCTCGAAGGTCCATCCCGAGATGGGCGGCCGCCTCGACGATGCAGTAGACGGCGCCCCGGCCGGTCGCCTCGTTCCGGCCTTCCGACCCGCCGAGGGCGATCGGCTTGCCGGTGACGACGCCCGGGACCGTATACCCGACGTGCATCGAGTACGTGTCCATGATCCAGGCCATCGTCTGGGCGTTCGTGTTCACGTCCGGGGCGGGGATGTCGCGCTCCGGGCCGATGAGGACGCTGATCTCCGTCGCGAAGCGACGGGTGAGACCCTCGAGCTCCTTCTGGCTGAGCTTCTTCGGGTCGACGATGACGCCGCCCTTGCCGCCGCCGTACGGGATGCCGACGACCGCGCACTTCCACGTCATCCACATCGCGAGCGCCTTGACTTCGTCGAGGCTGACGTCCTGGTGGTACCGCAGGCCGCCCTTCGCGGGTCCGCGGCCGAGGTTGTGCTGGACGCGGTATCCGGTGAAGACCTGGACGCTTCCATCGTCCATGTGGACCGGGAAATGGACCGTGAGCTCGCGTCGTGGCTCGCGGAGCACGCGGCGGAGGCCCGGGTCGAGGTTGAGGTGGTCGGCCGCGAGGTCGAACTGCCGCTGCGCGATCTCCCATGCGTTGATGCGCACCGCGGTCTGCTCGGTGGTCATGAGGAGCGGTTCCTCCGTGCCGTGACGCCCGATGCGGGGCGCCCGGCGTGCTGGGTCTTCTCCCGGAAGACCCCACGGTCCGCGGCGCTCGATCCCCGGTGTGGCCGGTGATCTGCAGGCGGGTGGCGCGCCGCGTCAGGTGATCCGGCGCCGAGTATAGCGGGTCCCTTCGTCGGGTCGCCACACCCGCAGCGGGTCGCCACCCGCTCTCAGCGAGCGTAGAGGACGACCGCTCCGATCCCACCCGGTCCAAGGTGCGGCCCGATCGACGGTCCGACCGGCTGGATGGAGACGGCCGCCGGATCGATGCCGCCGGGCATCCGTCGGACCAGCTCGTCGCGGAAGCCTTGGACGTCCTCGGCCATCGTGTGGAGGATCGCGACCCGTTCGACCGGTCGGGTCGTCAGCAGCTCGAGGACCCGTTCGCGGGCCTTCGATCGGGTACGGACCTTGTCCGCGGTATCCACCGCTCCGGCCCGGATCGTGATGATCGGCTTGACGCTGAGAAGCGTCCCCACGGCCGCCTGCGTGCCGCTGATCCGCCCGCCGCGCTTGAGGTACTCGAGCGTGTCGAGGGCGACGTACAGGTCGAGGTCCGAGCGGCGGTCCTCGAGGGTCGCCGCGATCTCCGCGGCCGTCGAGCCGCGAGCCGCCATCTCGACCGCCATGAGGGCGAGCAGCCCCTCGCCCATCGAGGCCGACCCGGAGTCCACGACGTGGATCTCGCGCTCGGGGAGGTTGTCCCGGGCGATCAGGGCTGCCTTGAGCGTCCCGGACAGGCTGCCGGCGACGACGATGCAGACGGCCGACTCGGCACCCTCCGCGAAACGGCGCTCGAGGATCGTGACGAAGTCGCCGGCGCTCGCCGCCGCGGTCTTCGGGAATGGCTGGTCGGGCGCCGCCATGCGCTCCCAGAACTGCTCGGTCGTGAGGTCCACGCCGGCCTTGAACCGTACGTCGCCGAAACTCACCTCGAGCGGGACGATGGCGATGCCGGCTGCGGCCGCGGTCGCGGGCATCAAGTCGGAGGCGGAGTCTGTGACGATGGCGACTCGGCTCAACGGGTCCTCCCGAGGTGGTGGGCGGCGGGCGGGGCGAACGGCCAGGCATCCGGCAGCCGGACGGGGCTCCGCCGGGCGAAGATCATTTCAGTGATGAACCATTCATGGATGAAGGACTTCTGGCGGCGCGGGGCCGTCGGTCTGGCCTGGCGCCACGTCCGGCGAGGGCGTGAGGCGGTGCTCGAACGACCGGAGCCGGCTGAGGGGCAGGAGGGCGATCGCGAGGAGGACGATCGTCGCGATCAGCAGACCGTCGATGCCACGGGCCATCGCCGCCGCCCCGCCGAGGAGGTTGCCGGTGATCTGACCGAGGGCGAGGAACACGGAGTAGAGACCCATGATCGCGCCGCGATCGTTCGGGTACGCCTCGGACACGTCGGCGAGGAGGCCGAGGGCGGCCGGGGTCGCCCCGGCGAGGACGAAGAGGCCGATGCCGATCGGGATCGTCTCGGCGAGACGGACGATGAACGGCAGCCCCTCGCTGTGATTGACGAATCCGGCTGCGATGAGGACCGTCGCGCCGCCGCAGATCCCGTAGAAGATGATCGTCGTCCGTCGGATCCGCCGGAACCGCTCACCCCAGAACACGAGGCCGGCGAAGAAGACCACGAGGCCGACGGCAAGGCCGATGCTCACCTGGATCGGGTCGGCGAGGCCCATGAGGTACTGGTTGCGGAACTCCTCCGGGCGATGTCGGACGAGCTGGAACAGGGCCTGACTGGTCCACAGCCCGAGGGACGCATTCACCGCGATCCAGGTCGGGGCGAGCAGCCAGACGTGCGACCGGCCGAGGATCTCCGCGTACCGTCGGATCCCGGGGTGGGCGGCGGTCGACTCGGCCCGCTTCGCCGGGTCCTGTGGGTCGGCGACACCGAACCGGTAGATGAGGAACGAGCCGACATAGATCGCCGCGTTGAGGAGGAAGCCCGCCCGGCCGATCGCCTGCCAGAGCGGCCCGGCAACGACGATGCCGACGCCGAGGCCGGCGAGCGTCGCGCCCTCGAACCGGGCGGCCGCCCGCCCGCGGAGGAGCTCGTCGCCGGCTGTCGCGAGAGCGATGAACCCCAGGATCGAGGGGACCGAGGCCGCCGTGGACGCGCCTTCGAGGATGCGGGTCGCACCGAGGAGCGAGACGTTCGTCGTGGCCCAGGTGAGCAGGACCGCGACCGCCCCGAACGCCGGCCCGTACTGCATGACCCGGTGATGGCCGAGTCGGTCCGCGAGCAGCCCGAACGGCGTCGAGAGGATGAGTTCGGAGGCGAAGAACAACGCGCCGAACAGGCCGAGGGTGATCGGCCCCACGCTGATTCCGCCGTGTCTCGGCAGCTCGGCGAGGTAATAGACGAGGAGGGCGCCGGTCAGGCCGGTCGAGAAGCGAAGGGTGAAGGTTCCGGCAAGGACCGCCGCGAGGGAACGCTGCATCGCCCCGGATGGTACCGGTCGGCCCGGTCGCCGGTGCGGCCAGCGCGCCGGATGCGACTCCCAGGGCGCTGGGTGACCCCCGCAGGACGTCCCCTCGGTAGACTCCGCAGGTGGCGGACGTGATGGCGACCGAACGGCCCCTCGTGCCGATGGCGCTCGCGCGCGGTCGGACCGCTGCGGTCGTTGCGCCGCACCATCTGGCGACCGCCGCCGGCCTGTCGATCCTCCGTGCCGGTGGAACCGCTGTCGACGCGGCGATCGCGACGAATGCCGTCCTCGCGGTGGTCATGCCCAACGGCTGTGGGATCGGCGGTGATGCGTTCTGGCTCATCTGGGAGGAGGCGTCCGCGACGATGTCGGCGCTCAACGGATCCGGCCGGGCGCCGGCCGCCGCCGATGCGGCAGCGTGGCGACGGGCCGGGGCGACGGCGCTCCCGATGCGCGGTCCACTCACGATCACGACGCCGGGAGCCGTCCGCTCCTGGGCCCGGGCCCAGGCGCGCCACGGCCGCCTCTCGCGGGCCACGATCCTCTCCCCCGCGATCGACCTTGCGGCGCGTGGATTTCCCGCCTGGGATGGCTACATCGCGGCCGTCGAGCGGAGCGCCGAGATCTTCCGCACGTCCCCGGCCTTGCCTGATCACGGTTCCGCATGGGCGTCCGTGCACCGACCGGCTGGTCGCCCGTGGCGGCCCGGCGAGCTCGTCCGCCAGCCCGCACTCGCTCGGACGCTCGAACGACTCGCCCTGGCGGGCTTCGACGACCTGTACGACGGCGATCTCGCCGGCCGGCAGGCGTCCGGTCTCGCGGCCGCCGGATCGCCGATCACGGCTGCCGACCTCGCTGCGCAGGACGCGACCTGGGAGGCGCCGATCTCGACGTCGTATCGCGGCGGGACGGTGACCACCCATCCCCCGAACTCGTCCGGCCTGGTCGCGCTCGAGATCCTCGCCATCCTCGACCGGTTCGACCCGCCGACCCGGTCCGCGTTCGGGCCCGCGGGTGTCACGGATGCGGCGTGGCTCCACACGGGCATCGAGGCGGCGAAGCTCGCGATGGCGGATCGCGACGCGTTCCTCGCCGACCCCGCGGTCGTCGACATTCCGGTCGAGCACCTCCTCGACCCTGGTCGGATCGCCGAGCTTGCCGGACGGATCGATCCGGGACACGCCGCCGCTCCGCGGCCATCTGTCCATCCCCGCGGCGGCGGGACCGTCTACCTCGCGACGGTGGACGCCGACGGAAGCGCGGTGAGCCTCATCGAATCGAACTATCGCGGCTTCGGCTCCGGCGTCCTCGACCCCGCGACCGGGATCCATTACCACGACCGCGGGTCGTACTTCACGCTCGCCGAGGGACACCCGAACGAGCTCGCTCCGGGCAAGCGACCCCTCCATACCCTCCTGCCGGCGATGCTCGTTCGCGCGGGACGGCCGTGGGTGGTCCTGGGCTCGATGGGCGGCGACACCCAGCCGCAGATCCTCGCCCAGGTGGTCTCCGCCCTCGTCGACGGCGGGGTCGACGTCGCCACCGCGATCGCCGCGCCGCGGGCGTTCGTGGAGGCGGCGGAGCACTTCGCCCCACCGATCGCCGTGCGGCTCGAGTCGCGCTTCGCGCCATCGATCGCCGCCGCGCTCACCGCCCGCGGCCACCCGGTGACGGAGGTCGCCGCCTTCGATGACCAGCTCGGCCATTGTCACGCCATCGAGCTCGTCGACGGCGGTCCGGCGACGGCCGATGGCTCCGTCGCCGCCGCGACCGACCCGCGGAGCGCCGGCGCACCTGCCGTCTGCTGAGACACCGAGGCTATACTCCCGCCTGCCGGTGGCGCGCTGCGCTCACGACCACCGCCACCGGCGGACACCTCGCCGCCTCGCAGGAGGACGCGTGACCTCGAACGTGGGGCAGAACTACCCGTACACGAGCGAAACGGAAGCCGAGCGCGCGGCCGCGATCGCCCGCCTCGTCGCCGCCCGGGACGGCCTCGCCGCCACGCTCGCCGCGGAGACGTCGCCGCTCGACGACGACGACGACCAGCGCTGGGTCTGGAAGTGCCCGACGAAGGGCTGCCCCGGCCTCCTCCACACGGCCGGCTACGCGCTCGACCTGCATGCCGTGTACGTCGTGTGCGACGGGACCTGCGCCAAGACGTTCCTCCGCTGACCGCCGTCGCCGCGATCGGGCTCGCGGAGGCTCGCCGCCGCCTCGTCCTCGACATGGCCGGCATCGTCGTGTCGTCCGCCGCCTTCGGGGTCGTGTTCGGGCTCGCCGCCGAGCGGGCCGGCTACTCGATCGCGGAGGCCGTCGCGATGAGCACGATCGTCTTCGCCGGCGCCTCGCAGTTCGCGGCGGTCGGGCTCGTCGCCGCGGCGACCCCGTGGCCGGCGATCGTCCTCCTGACGGCGTTCCTCAACGCTCGCCACCTGCTGTATTCGGCAGCCCTTGCACCGTGGCTCCGCGGCGTCTCGCGTCCGGAACGGGCCGCGATGGCCTACGTCCTCACCGATGAGGCGTTCGCGCTCTCGCTCGCCCATTTCAAACGGCTCGGCCGCCTCGACGTCGGCGGCTACTGGATCGCGGCGATCGGGTCCACGTTCATTCCGTGGAATGTCGCCACCGTCCTCGGATTCCTCGTCGGGGGCTCGGTCGCCGCGCCGGACCGATTCGGGCTCGACGTCGTCTTTCCGGCCGCGATGGCCGGCCTCGCCACGGGACTCGTCACCGGCCGGCGGGAGATCGTGGCGGTCGGGGCCGCGATCGTCGTGGCGGTGGTCGTCGCACTTGCCTGGGATCCCCACGTCGCGGTCGTCATCGGCGGCCTCGTCGGTCCCCTCATCGGACTCGCCCTGTGAGCCTCGACCTCATCGGGCTCGCCCTCCTCATGGGCGCCGTGACCTATCCATCGCGGGCGCTGCCGATCCTCGCTCCCGGCATCGAGCGATTGCCGCCGCCCGTGCTCGCCTACCTCCGGCTCGTCGGCCCGGCCGTCCTCGCCGCGCTCGCCGCGGTCAACACCGTGGTCGTGAACGACCCGAACGGCAGGGCGAGCTTCCACGTCGGGATCGAGCTGCCGGCCGTGGTCCTCTGCGTCGCCCTCGTCGCGTGGCGCCGGAACCTCTTCATCGGACTCCTCGCCGGGGTCGCGCTCGCCGCCGTCACCCGCGCGGCCGGCCTCGCCTGATCACGCCCGCCACGACCTGATCACGTCCGCCACGAGCGGACTATGGGGTCGCGGCTGGCGGCGACGATGAGCCCCGCGAGGAGGGCGGTGCGGGGAACGATCGAGTCCACCTCGAGATATTCGGCCGGCGAGTGGTCGTTGCCGCCGATCGGCCCGAGGCCGTCGAGACTCGGCACGCCCATGCCCGCGGTCGTGTTCGCGTCCGAGGCGCCGCCGGTCGCCGCATCGCGGAGCGGAAAGCCGAGCCGGGCGGCGGTATCCACGGCGAGCTCGACGAGCCGGCCGGACCGCTCGAGCTTCTCCATCGGCCACCAGCGGGCCATCGGCTCGAGCTCGACGGTCACATCGGGGACAGCTGGGGTCGCGATGAGCTCGCGGACGGCCGCCTCGGCCGCCTCGAGGTCCGCCCGGACGATCGCCCGGAGATCCACCTCGAGCGTCGCCTGCTCGGCGACCACGTTCGGCCGTGTCCCGCCGTGGAGGACGCCGACGTTGCATGTCACGCCCGGCCAGCGCCCGCTCAGGGCATGGAGCGCCGGCACGAGGTGGGCGGCGGCGAGGATCGCGCTGCGGCCCTTCTCGGGCTCCACCCCGGCGTGCGCGGCGCGGCCGTGGATCGTGAGGCGAGCGTCGAGGATCCCCTTGCGCGAGCTCACGATGTCGCCATTCGCGCGGGCGCATTCGAGGACAAGGCAGAGGTCCGCCTCGGCGGCGGCCAGCCGGATGATCGGCGTCGATGTCGGGGAGCCGATCTCCTCGTCGGGATTGGCGATGAACGTCATGCGTTCGAACGGCAGCGGATCGTGGGTCCGGCGCAGTGCGGCGAGCGCATGGAGACCGGTCAGGAGGCCGCCCTTCATGTCCGTCACGCCCGGCCCGTAGGCGCGGCCGGCTTCGATCCGGAACGGGCGGTCCGCCACGGTCCCCGGATCGAAGACGGTGTCCATGTGGCCGACGAGCAGGAGACGCGGCCCGCCCGGTGTCCCGTCCACGGTCCCGACGACGGTGTCGCCGAGCGTGTCGTGCCGATGGACGGTCACGGTCGCCCCGAGTTCGCGGAGATAGCCGCCGACCCAGCGGCCGACTTCGTCGACGCCGGCCTTCGTGTAGCTCCCGCAGTCGATGCCGACGAGGGTCGCGAGGTCGGCGAGGAACGCCGGCTCGTCGTCGGCGACGAGATCGTGGAGCGTGGCGAGCCCGGGGTCGGCGATGGGGTGGTCCATGGCGCAGCGAAGCATATCGGGCGGGCGGGAGCCCGGAGCCGATCGCGCGCAGATGACCCGCTCCTGTCGTGCGCCAGGAGCCGCCGCTCGTCCGGACCGCCGCGCTATCCTGCGCGGATCGTGCGTCTCATCGAGGTTCGCCTGCTCGAGGGTCCGAACGTCTACCGGCTCGAGCCGGTGGTGAAGCTCGAGCTCGCGGTCGGCCGCCGCAGGACGTGGTACGGGCAGCGCGAACCGGCCCGTCACGCGCTGGTCCGTCTCGGCGCGAACGTCCCGCCACGCGACTGGCCGGACCCGATCGCCGCCGTCGCGGGCTGGGTCCGGCGCCTGCGCGCGGATCATGGCGAGGGCACGGCCGCCGTCGCCGTCCACCGATCGTCCGATCCGGGTCACTGGATCGTGACGTGGCCGTGGCTCGGAGCGGAGCGGGCGGTGGCGATCGCCGATGCCGCGGTCGCGCTCGGCGAGCGCGACGTGTCGGCCGAACGTCGCGCTCGGCTGACCGGAGCCCAGACGCGACTCCTGGCTCGCCACGAGGCGACGATCGCGGCCGCCGGCACGTCGCCGCCGGCGTGGATCCGGGATCCGCAGCGCCGGATGCCCATCGTCTCGATCTCCGGCACGAACGGCAAGAGCACCGTGACGCGCCTCATCACGCACATCCTCCTCGAGGCGGGGCGGCGCGTCGGGACCACCACGTCGGACGGGGTGCTCGTGGACGGCCGCCTCATCGAGCCCGGCGACTGGACCGGTCCCGGCGGTGCGGCCCGGGTCCTCGGCCGCCACGACGTCGACGTCGCCGTCCTCGAGACCGCCCGTGGCGGGATCGTCCTCCGCGGGGTCGGCTACGAGTCGAACGAGGCGAGCGTCCTGACGAACGTCTCGTCCGATCACCTCGACCTGCAGGGCATCCACACCCTGCCCGAGCTTGCCGAGGTGAAGTCGACGATCTGCCGGATCACCCGCGCGGACGGCTGGACGATCCTCAACGGCGACGACCCACTCGTCGCGAGCGTCGCCCGTCGGGTCCGGTCGCGGGTGGCGTTCTTCTCGATCGCGCCGGACCCTCCGGCGGTCGTCCGTCGCCATCTCGCCGCCGGCGGTCGGGCGTACCTCCTGCGCGGCGCAACGCTCCTCGAGGTCGAGGGTGCCGCCGACGCCGGCCGATCGATCGGGACCGTTCGCGAGGTGCCGATCGCCGTCGGCGGACTCGCCCGCCACAACGTGGCCAACGCGCTCGCCGCTGCCGGCGGCGCCCGCGCCCTCGGGGTGACCGTCGATGACGTCGCCCACGGGCTGCGCGACTTCCGCCCGTCGGCGGACCGCTCGCCCGGCCGGCTCAACCTGTTCCGCCTCGGGGCGCGGATCATCATCGTCGACTTCGCCCACAACGAGGCCGGCATCGAGGCGATCCTCGACGTCGCGGAGGGGATCGCTGGCGGCGCGGCGGGCCGCGCGGCGCCGATCACGGCGATCATCGGGACGGCGGGCGATCGGCCAGACGACACACTCCGCGGCATCGGCCGGATCGCGGCCAGGCGAGCCCAGCGAGTCGCGATCAAGGAGACGCTGAGCTATCTCCGCGGCCGGACCCGCGAGTCGATCGTCGGTGAGCTCGTGGCCGGTGCGGTCTCCGGCGGCCTGAGCGCGGGATCGATCCCCGTCTATCCGTCGGAGACGGCGGCGCTCCGGGCGGAGCTCAACGGCGCGGCGGCGCAGGCGGGGGCGTCCGGCGCTCGACCCGACGCCCCGCGCGTCGTCGTCCTCCTGTGCCACGAGGAGCGCGACGAGGTCTTCAGCCTCCTCGCCGAGCTCGGTGCCCGTGCGGTCGACGTCGCGGCGGAGCTCACCGAGCTCGTCCCCCGCCTCCAGGATCGCCTGCAGGGCTGATCCGGCGCCGCGGCCAGCGCCGCGAGGTGTCATCCGGCGCCTCGATCAGCGCCGCGACGAGCCCATCAGCCCTCCGGCGCCTCGAGCTCGCCCGGATCAGCGATCGCGGTCCCGCCCCGGGCCATGCCGCTCGCCGCCGTCGTCTCGCGGTAGACGCTCACGGCATCGTCGACACACATGACGACGAGATCTCCCGGCCGAGCGCGGGCGAGGCCCTCGCGGACCGCCGTGAGCTCATCGAGGATCGCCTCGGCACGCCCCACCCGGACCGACCCGCCGGCGCGCGCCTCCTCGATGCCGGCCAGGACGTTCGCGGCACTCGCCCCGGGCTCCCGTCCGCGGCGGTTCCTGTCCTCGCGGACGAGGATCTCGTCGAACGACCCGGCGGCGAGCGCGCCATACATCCGCTGGTCCTCGTCGCGCCGGTCGCCGGGGATGCCGATCACGCCGATCGCCCGCCCGCTCCGCCCCGCGCGCTCAGGACCGCCGGTCCGCGCCACCCTTCGCCCGGCCTGCCGGCGTTCCCGGCCCATCTCGGCCACGGAGAGGGAGTCCGCCATCATCCGGTCGACGAAATCCGCGAGCTGTCGCATCCCGTCGACGTTGTGGCAGTAGTCGATGACCGCCCGCACGCCGCCGCCCACCTCGAGGAGGTTGAGCCGACCGGGCGCCTGGAAGAACGACGTCGAGAAGGTTCGGAGGCCCTGCCGGATGTCGTGGAGATGCGCCCCGGCGGCCCACGCCCCGGCCGCCGCTGCGAGGGCGTTCGCGACGTTCATCCGCGCCCGCCCGCCGAACGTGGCCGGGATGAGGTGGGTGAACAGTACCGGCATGGTCCGTGAGCCGAGCCGGAGGACGATGAGCTCGCCGTCCGGTGCCTCCTGGAGGGCGAACGCCGCGCCACCCCGCCCGGCGTGGCCGTCCACACGGTCGTACCCTTCCTCGCCCTTCGCCGTCGACATGCTGAAGTAGACGATCCGGCCGGCGCAATGGCGGCTCATCCGGGCGACGTGCGGATCGTCGGCGTTGAGGACGGCCGTCCCGGACCGCGGCACGGCCTCCACGACGACCGCCTTGACGTTGGCGAGCTGGCCGACCGTCGTGATCCCGCCGAGGCCGAGGTGATCGCCGCTGACATTGGTGACGACGGCGACGTCGTTGCGGTCGTAGCCGAGGCCTTCGCGGAGGATGCCGCCCCGGGCGACCTCGAAGACAGCGGTGTCCACCGTCGGGTTCTGAAGGACCATCTGGGCCGACCGCGGCCCGCTCATGTCGCCCTTTTTGATGAGCCGGCCGTCCACGACGATGCCGTCCGTGGAGGTCATCCCGACCCGGCGGCCCATGAGCTTGAGGATGTGGGAGATCATCCGCACGGTCGTGGTCTTGCCGTTGGTCCCGGTGACGGCGACGATCGGGATCCGCGCCGCCGAGCCCGGCGGGAACAGCGAGTCGACGACCGGCCGGGCCACGTACTGCGGCTCGCCCTCCGTGGGATGGGTGTGCATCCGGAAGCCGGGAGCGGCGTTCACCTCGACGATCGCTCCACCGGTCTCCCGGACCGGCGTCGCGATGTCCGGGCAGATGAAGTCGATGCCGGCGACGTCGAGGCCGATGACCCGGGCCGCTGTCTCGGCGATCTCCACGTTGTCCGGGTGGGCCTCCATCGTGCGGTCGATGGAGGTCCCGCCGGTCGACATGTTGCCGGTGAGGGCGAGCTTGATCCACGCCCCGGCCGGCGCCACCGCGTCGAGGTCGTGGCCCTGCGCGCGGACCAGGGCCGCCGCCCCCTCGTCCACCCGGATCCGGGTGAGGACCTTCTCGTGGCCGATGCCGCGGCGGGGGTCCGCATTGGCGAGCTCGACGAGCTCGCGGACGGTGTGCTCGCCGTCGCCCGTGACGCTCGCCGGTACCCGTTCGGCGACCGCCGCCAGCCGGCCTCCGATGACGAGGACGCGGTAGTCATTGCCGGCGACGTACGTCTCGACGACGACGTCCCCGGCCCGGCTCTCGCGAAGGGCGCCGTCGAACGCAGCCCGGACGTCCTCCTCCGAGCGGAGATCGAGGTGGACACCACGGCCGTGGTTGCCATCGAGCGGCTTCACGACGCAGGGGAACCCGAGCCGTCGCGCCGCCGCCGCGGCAGCGTCCGCGGAATCGACGACCTCGGACCGCGGGACGGGCAGGCCGGCGGAGTCGAGGAGCCGGTTCGTCAGGCTCTTGTCCGAGGCGACATCGACCCCGATCGCCGATGTCCGGGAGGTCATCGTCGCCCGGATGCGCTGCTGGTGGACGCCCTGGCCGAGCTGGACGAGCGAGTGGCGGTCGAGCCGCATGTACGGGATGTCGCGGCTCACCGCCTCGTCGATGAGGGCCTGGGTGGACGGCCCGAAGGCGAGGCGCTCGGCGAGCCGGATGAGCCGTTCGAGCTCGACGAGGAGATCGAACGTCGGCGAAGCGGCCGGATCCACGAGGTGGTTGACGAGGTCGACGGCGATCCGACCCGCCTCGACGCCGACCTGCTCCTCGCGGTACTCGTAGATGACGTTGTACTGGCCGAGCGGTCCGGCCCCCCGCGTCTTGCCGTGGCGGACGCCCGTCCCGGCCAGGTTCTGGAGCTCGAGCGCGATGTGCTCGGCGATGTGGCCGCTCCATGTGCCCTCCCGGAGGCGGCTGATGAACCCGCCGCGGCGACCGAGCGAACAGGCGTGATCCTCGAGCGACGGCAGCAGCCCGACGAGCGCGTCGGTGAAGCCCGGCAGCAGCGTGGACGGGTACTGCTCGAGCACGCCGAGGTCGACGAGCATCCGGATGACGGGCTCGCGCGCCCAGTAATTCGCGCCCCGGAGGACGCGGGTCTCGAGGATGCGGAGCGTCGCTGCCAGCGGCTCGGTGGGAACGGGGACGGTCGTCGCGGCGGCGGCCCGCCGGCGCTGGCCCGGAGCGGGAGCGGGAGCGGTGGAGGCCACGGGTTCCGTCCTCCTGCGACTGCGGAGCTGGCTCGGTGGTGACGGGGCGGGTCGGCGCGGAGTCGGCGGCTAGCTCGACGCGGCCTCGCCGGCCGCGACGGTGCGGAGGACCGGCACGTCCACCCGTCGCCGCGTCCGGAGGTCGAATCGGTAGCCGGCCGGGAGCGAATGAAGGATGACGTTGCCGACCATGATCGGCCGGTGGCCGCCGACCTCCCAGGCGTCCGTCTCCGAGCTCGAGCCATCGACCACGGTGATGCTGCCGCGCCCGACGACCTCCATGACGTGGTCCGGGCCGACGATCCCGGCCGTGTCCTCGTCCACGCCGAGCCCGAGGAGGCCCGGATTCTGGGCGATGAGGCTGAGGAGGCGACCGAGCCGGTTCCGCTGCTGGAAGTGCTGGTCGACGATGACGCCCGGGAGGACGCCGAGGCCGGCCGCGATCTGGGCCATCCGCTGCTTGGGCGTCGCGCCGGAGGCCCCGAACGCGATCATGTGGCTGCTCGTCGCCGAGGCGCCGGCCGACGTGCCGGCGATCACCGCGCCGTCGTGGAACCGATCGAGGATCGCCTCGGCGAGCCGGGTCCCACCGAGGGTCGAGCTGAGCCGGAGCTGGTTGCCGCCGGTGAGGAAGATCCCGGTCGCGTCGCGGACCGCAGCGACGACCACCTCCTCGTTCGCCCCCTCACGCGTGACGGCGTGGATGGGCCGGACCGTCCGAACGCCGAGGTCGCCGAAGACCTGCCGATAGCGCTCGCCGGCCTCCGCCCCGAGCGAGGACGCGGTGCTGACGACGGCGACCGTCGCCGCGCGACCGCCCGCGAGGGCGACGAATCGGCTGAGGATGACCCGATCCCGGACCTTGTCCTCAGCGCCGCCGATGATGATCACGGTTCCTGCGGGCATCGTGGCGCGGAGTATAGACGGCAGGCTCACCGCGCCGGACGGGCGGACCGGGCCGGGCCGGCCGGGGCGGGACGGTACGGCGGGACGGGACGGGACGGGGCGCGGCCCAGCGGGACGGGGCGCGGCACAGCGGGACGGGGCGCGGCCCAGCGGGACGGGCCGGGGCGCGGCCCAGCGGGACGGGGCGCGGCACGGCGGGACGGGCCGGGGCGCGGCACAGCGGCTCCCGATCGGCGAGCATCCCTCCCCGACCGTTCGAGCGCCGAGCACGGTCGGTCCGTCAGAAGGTGCCAGATGGTCGCCAGGCGGGCGTTGGACGACCGTTGCATCGTCCGAGGGAGTCCACGCTTGTCGCGTCGTGCTTGATCCAGCTGATCTTCGAGAGCGGCAAACCGGCACCTGCCACGTGGATGGGCAGATGGCAGGAACAGACGGACGAACGACCGCCTGGGGAGCAGATGGCGGAAACGAGCCGCACTGTCGCGCCGCCGCACTGTCGAGCCGCCGGGCCGCCGCACCGCCGCCGCACCGCCGCACCGCCCCGCCGCCGAGCGGCCGGGCCGCCGGGCCGCCGCACCGCCGAGCCGCCGAGCCGCCGCACCGCACCGCCGAGATGACACCGACCGGGGCGGTGCGAGAATGACCGAGCGATGACCGCACGCCTCGATGCACCCACCCGTCGCCGGGCCGGCGTCTTCCGCCGGGCGATCCGCCGCGAGGCGTCGCGACTCCACGATCGTCGACGGCTCCTCGCGATGGCGATCCTCATCCTCGTCGGCGGGACGATCGGGGCGGGGATCATCGCCCGCGGTGATCCGGCCGGCGCGGACGCCCGGGCGTACTGGGCGGCGGTCCGGATCTGGCTCAACGGCGGCGACCCGTACCACCCGACGGGCCCGTTCCTGCCCTATGTGTATGCGCCGTGGATGCTCCCCCTGTTCACCCCGTGGGCCATCCTGCCGTGGGACGTCGCGTGGGTCGTCTGGCGCGGCAGCGCGATCCTCCTCCTCTTCTGGACGGTCGACTGGGCGTACCGGCGCCGGCCGCTCGCGACCGCGGCCGCCATCCTCGTCCTCGCCTTCCCCATCGGCGCCAACCTCGATACCGGCAACATCACCCTGTATCTCGCGTTCATGCTCTGGGGGGCCCAGTTCGCCGGGCCGCGCCTTGGCGGACTCCTCTGGGGCCTCGCGACGTGGATGAAATGGGTCCCCGCCCCGTACTGGATCATCCTCGCCCCGCGGGCCAGGTCATGGGGCCTGATCTGGCTGGCGGCGGCCGGGGTCCTGAGCATCATCACCCTGCCCCTCACGATCCTCCAGCTCCAGGCGCTGTTCGGCTTCGGTGCCCGGCCGATCCGACTCGACTACCTCGTCCTGCTGTGGGCCGTCGTGCCGTGGTGGTGGCGTCATCCGGACCCGGCCTGGTTCCTCCGACCCGCGCGATGGCCGGCGCTCCTCGCGGCGTCGCGCGAGCACCTCGGCGGGGTGGCCGCGCTCTGGCGGGCTGACCGGACCGCCGCCCTCGGGACGATCCATCGCGCTGGCCGGCTGCGGATCCGCGCGTACCTCGGGCTGGATCGACCGTCACGTCCGGCCTGACCGCTCCCCCGACGCCGTACCCGAAGACCGCTTGACGACGTCCGTCAAGCGAGGGCGACCGTCGTCCGGCGCGGGACGAGCCGCCGTTCGGTCGCCGCCGGGGCGACGAATCGGAAGAGGGAGCGATCGAGGGAGTAGATCCCCGTGCTCGCGAGCCGGATCGCGCCGAGGCGGAACGTGAAGACCGGGTTCTCCGGGTTGCCGGCGTAGTGATGGACGGTGCCGTCGGCGGTCAGGAGAGCGAAGTTCGCCGCCCCGCCGAACGCGTCGTGGAGCGCCGCGAGCAGGCGGGCCGGTGACTCGCCCGCCGTCCACGCGTCCTCGAGCCAGCGCTGCCCCACCTCGGAGTCCGCCCGGCCGTGGATCCGTCCCTCGGCTCGAAAGCGCGTCCGCCACGTCCGGTAGTCACCGAGGTCGCCGTTGTGGCTGAACGCGAACCGGCCCGCCGGATCGGGGAACGGTTGCGTGTCCGGGGCGCCGAGCGTCGAGAGCTTCGAGGGTCGGCGGAGGTGGACGAGGAGGCTCCGCGTCTCGATCGCAGCGAGGCGCTCGCGGGCCGGATCGTCACGAAAGGCCCGTACGTCCCGGTGCGTCTCGAGGCGCCCGTCAGCCGTCCGCCAGGCGGCACCCCAGCCGAACCCGGCGATGCCGAAGCGCTCGAGCCGCTCCGTGAACGGCCACAGCGCGGCGAGCGGGAAGGGCTCGTCGGCCCGGGCCACGTAGTGCTCGCACATCGCGGCCGATGATACGACCGCTCGCGAGCGTCCCCGTCCGGCGGGGGTCAA
Source organism: Chloroflexota bacterium (assembly GCA_015478725.1). Taxonomy (NCBI): domain Bacteria; kingdom Bacillati; phylum Chloroflexota; species Chloroflexota bacterium. Next base: position 20,011 of record JADMIG010000026.1, read on the forward strand.
GTAGCAGTATCCTCCGAGCGTCCGGAGTCTCATCCACCTCTCAGGCGGATGGGCGGGGGAACGGGGCACGCAGGGGGAGAGATCAGCCGGTGATCCGAGGCCACCTGTTCGCGCTGCGCATGGGCCTCATGGCGTCCGACGCGGCGGCGGCGGCGATCCTCTTCGGTGTGATCAGCGTCATCCGCTTCAACGACGCCCGCTGGACGACGATGTGGGACGCCCTCGGCGTTGACGGCCGGATCGGCGCGGCGCTCTACGCGGCGGCCTGGGTCACCATCCTCTGGTACCTCGGGCTCTACCGGCTCCGCGTCCGCTGGTCGAGCAGCGCGGAGATCGGCGACCTCGCGGTGGCTGCCTTCGGCCTGGCCGTCGCGACGATGGCGTTCCTCTACCTCGTCAAGCTCCAGGGCGTCAGTCGGCTCTTCCTCGTCAGCCTCTTCCTCGTTCAGCCGGTACTCGCGTTCGCGGAGCGGGTGTTCTTCCGCTCCGTGTTCGGGCGGCTCCGGGCCCGTGGCTACAACCGCCGCTACATGCTCGTCGTGGGCGCCGGCGAGTTCGCCCAGGCGTTCGCGGACCGGGTGGAGGCTCACCGCCACCTGGGCCTCGAGGTGATCGGCCACCTGCGCACGCTGGCTGAGGAGACGATGGCGGTCAGCCGACCCATCCTCGGGACGACGGAGGAGCTCGGCCGGGTCTTCCACGAGCGGGTCATCGACGAGGTGGCCATCTGCCTCCCGATGGGCTCGGATGGGCTCGCCGATCCGATCGTCCGGATCGCCACGGATGAGGGCAAGATCGTGCGGGTGCCGTTCCAGCCGGCGATGGTGCCCCTGCCCGACGCCCGGATGGAGGAGTTCGAGGACCTGCTCGTCCGCTCGTACGCCAACGGACCGCAGCGCGTCGTGGGCCTCGCCGTGAAGCGGTTCGTGGACATCGGCGGCGCGGCGATCGGCCTCGTTCTCTTGAGCCCCGTCCTCCTCGTGGTGGCGGCTGCCATCCTCGTCCGGGAGGGCCGTCCCATCCTCTTCTCGCAGACCCGCGTCGGCCTCCACGGTCGGCCCTTCAGGATCTACAAGTTCCGGACGATGGTTCCGGACGCCGAAACGCGCTACTCAGAGGTTGCGGAGCTCTCTGACACGAAGGGGGCGGCGTTCAAGTTGAACGAGGACCCGAGAGTGACGAACCTCGGCGGAGCGCTCCGCAAGACGAGCCTGGACGAGCTTCCCCAGCTATGGAACGTCCTTCGCGGTGACATGAGCCTCGTGGGGCCTCGCCCGGCTCCTCCACGCGAGGTGGAGGCCTACGACATGTGGCACCGACGCCGACTGAGCGTAAAGCCCGGCATCACGGGGCTCTGGCAGGTAGAGGCGCGGTTCGACCGTCACTTCGATGACCGCGCAAACTTGGACCTGCGCTACATCGACCAGTGGTCGCTTTGGCTCGATATCAAGATCCTTGTTCGGACGGTCCCGGCAGTGTTCGTCCGCACGGGCAGGTAGCCAGGTGTCGCCCCCGACGCGCGCGGTCCCGTACACGCGCGCGACCCGCCGGGTCCGTCTGGCCGAGGTGCTCGAGGAACGGATCGTTGTCCTCGACGGGGCGATGGGCACGATGCTGCAGGCCCACCGCTTCGGCGAGACCGAGTATCGCGGTGACCGTTTTCGGGACCACCCCTTCGATGTGCGCGGCGACAACGACCTGCTGTGCCTGACCCAGCCATGGGCGGTGAGCGCGGTCCATGCCGCGTACCTCGACGCGGGCGCCGACATCGTGACGACGAATTCCTTCACCGCGACGCGCATCGCCCAGGCGGACTACGGTCTCGATCCGACCGTCGTGCGCGAGCTGAACGTCAGCGCCGCCCGCCTCGCCCGCGATGCCGCCGACGCGGCCGAGCGCGCCGAGCCCGGCCGGCCACGCTTCGTCGCGGGCGGCCTCGGTCCCACCAACCGGACCGCGTCGATCAGCCCGGACGTCGGCGACCCGGCGGCCCGCGGGGTGACCTGGGCGGAGCTCGAGCTGGCCTACCGCGAGGCCGCCGCAGGGCTCATCGAGGGCGGCGCCGACATCCTGCTCATCGAGACGATCTTCGACACCCTCAACGCGAAGGCCGCGATCTTCGCGGTCGAGTCGCTGTTCGAGGAACTCGGTGAGCGACTCCCGCTCATCATCTCCGGCACGATCGTCGACGCGTCCGGAAGAACGCTGTCCGGCCAGACCGTGGAGGCGTTCTGGCACAGCGTCCGCCACGCCGACCCTCTCATCGTCGGACTGAACTGCGCGCTCGGGCCAAAGCAGCTCCGCGAGCACCTCGACGTCCTGTCGCGGATCGCGGAGAAGCCCGTCTCGGCCTACCCGAACGCCGGGCTCCCCAACGAGTTCGGCGGCTACGACGAGACCCCGGAGGCGATGGCCGCGACGATGCGGGAGTGGGCGGAGCACGGCCTCCTCAACGTCGCCGGCGGCTGTTGTGGCACCACGCCGGCCCACGTCGCGGCGATCGCTGCCGCCGTCGCCGGCTTCCCGCCACGGCGCAGCCCGCGACCGCCTGCCGTCACCCGCCTCGCCGGCCTCGAGCCGCTCGTCATCCCGCCGCCCGGCAACGCCTTCGTCAACGTGGGCGAGCGGACGAACGTCACCGGCTCGCGCAAGTTCGCCCGCCTCATCGCCGACGGCCGCGAGGACGAGGCGGTCGCGGTGGCCCGGGAGCAGGTCGCCAACGGCGCGCAGCTCGTCGACGTGAACATGGACGAGGCGCTGCTCGACGGGGTTGCGGCGATGACCCGCTTCCTGCGGCGGATCGCTGCGGAGCCGGACATCGCGACCGTCCCGGTCATGGTGGACAGCTCGCGCTGGTCGGTGATCGAGGCAGGCCTCCAGCAGCTGCAGGGCAAAGGGGTCGTCAACTCGATCTCGCTCAAGGAGGGCGAGGCGGAGTTCCTGCGCCAGGCGCGGCTGTGCCGGCGCTACGGGGCCGCGGTCGTCGTCATGGCCTTCGACGAAGCGGGCCAGGCCGAGTCGGTCGAACGCCGCGTCGCCGTCTGCCGGCGGGCCTGGGAGCTGCTCACCGGCGTGGTGGGATTCCCCCCGGAGGACATCATCCTCGACGCCAACATCTTCGCCATCGCCACCGGCATCGAGGAGCACAACGGCTACGCGGTCTCGTTCATCGAGGCCGTCCGGCGGCTCAAGGCGGAGATGCCCGCCAGCCCCACCTCCGGCGGTGTCTCGAACGTCTCGTTCGCCTTCCGCGGCAACGATCGGGTCCGCGAGGCGATCCACTCGGTCTTCCTCTACCACGCCATCCAGGCGGGCCTCGACATGGCCATCGTCAACGCCGGCGTCCTGCCGGTCTACGACGACATCGACCCGGAGCTGCGCGAGCGCGTCGAGGACGCCGTCCTCAACCGCCGCCCCGATGCCGCCGAACGGCTGCTGGAGATCGCCACGCGCTACGCCGGCGAGAGCGGCATGGACCGTCCTGCGGAGGATCTCGCCTGGCGCGAACGGCCGGTCGACGAACGCCTGACCCACGCGCTCGTCGCAGGGATCGACGCCTGGATCGTCGAGGACACGGAGGAGGCCCGTTGCGCGACCGAGCGACCGCTCGACGTGATCGAGGGTCCACTCATGGCCGGGATGAACGTCGTCGGCGATCTCTTCGGGGCCGGCCGCATGTTCCTGCCGCAGGTCGTCAAGAGCGCCCGGGTGATGAAGAAGGCGGTCGCCCATCTCGTGCCGTATCTCGAGGCGCAGCGTGAGGGGACCGGCCGGCGAGCCGGCATCATCGTGACCGCGACGGTCAAGGGCGACGTCCACGACATCGGCAAGAAGATCGTCGGCGTCGTGCTGGGCTGCAACGACTACGAGATCGTGGACCTGGGGGTCATGGTCCCCGCGGCGCGGATCCTCGAGACCGCGATCGAACGCCACGCCGACCTGATCGGCCTGTCTGGGCTCATCACGCCCTCGCTCGACGAGATGGTCCACGTCGCCTCGGAGATGGAGCGCCTCGGGATGACGACGCCGCTGCTCATCGGTGGGGCCACGACGTCGCGGGCCCACACCGCGGTGAAGATCGCACCGGCGTATTCGGGGCCCGTCGTCCACGTCCTCGATGCGTCGCGGGCGGTCGGCGTCGCCGGGGCGCTCGTCGACCCCTCCCGGCGGACGGCGTATGCCGCAGCGATCCGCGAGGAGTACGAGACGCTCCGGCGCGAGCGGAGCGAACGGCGGGCCAAGGAACGCTCGCTCACGATCGCCGAGGCGCGCGCCAACCGGGTCGCGCTCGATTGGGACGCCGTCACGCCGCCACGACCCTCGTTCCTCGGCCTCCGCACCTTCGACCGCTACCCCCTCGCCGAGCTCGTCGAGCGGATCGACTGGACGCCGTTCTTCGCCACCTGGGAGCTCCGCGGCGCGTACCCCGCGATCCTCGACGACCCGCGGCTCGGGGCAGCCGCTCGCGACCTCCATCGTGACGCGCTCGCGCTGCTCGAGCGGATCGTGGCGGAGGATCGCCTCCGTGCCGCCGCGGTCGTCGGGTTCTGGCCGGCCGATTCGGTCGGCGACGACATCCCCGTCTGGCGTGACGAGGGCCGCGCCGAGCAGATCGCCACGTTCCGCACGCTCCGCCAGCAGATGGCCAAGACCGGCAGCCGGCCAAACGTCGCCCTCGCCGACTTCGTCGCCCCGCGCGAGAGCGGGCGCGGCGACTACATCGGGGCGTTCGCCGTCACCGCGGGCCACGGCCTCGACGGGCCGGACGGGCTCGTCGACGAGTTCGAGGCCGCCCACGACGACTACTCGGCGATCCTCGCCAAGGCCCTCGCGGACCGCCTGGCGGAGGCGCTGGCCGAACGGCTCCACGAGCGGGTCCGGCGCGAGCTGTGGGGCTACGCCCCGGACGAGGCACTCTCCAACAGCGACCTCATCGCCGAGCGCTACCAGGGGATCCGGCCGGCGCCCGGCTACCCGGCCTGCCCGGATCACACGGAGAAGCGGACCCTGTTCGAGCTGCTCGAGGCGGAGGCGCGGGCCGGCATGCAGCTCACCGAATCATGCGCGATGCTGCCCGGGGCGTCGGTCTGCGGCTACTACCTGTGGAACCCGCAGAGCCACTACTTCGGGGTCGGACGGATCGGCCGCGACCAGCTCGAGGACTACGCCGCGCGCAAGGGCGTGCCGCTCGCTGAGGCGGAACGCTGGCTCTCGCCCAACCTTGCCGATGCGCCGTCGGCGGAGGAGTGACGATGGCTGCCCGCAGCCGCTTCCGCGATCGCCTCGCCGCCGGCCCGCTGCTGGCCGATGGCGCCATGGGCACGCTGCTGTTCAGCCGCGGCATCCCGCAGCGGGCCGTGCTCGACGAGCTCGTCGCGACCCGCCCCGAGCTGATCGGCGCGATCCACCGGGAGTACCTCGCGGCAGGCGCCGACATCATCGAGACCGCGACCTTCGGGGCGAACCGCGTTCGCCTCGGCCCGTACGGCCTCGCCGATCAGGCCGGCCGCTTCGCTCGCCGCGGCGCCCAGCTCGCCCGAGAAGCGCGCGACGTCGTCGGGCGCGACGTGCTCGTGGCAGGATCGATCGGACCGCTCGGCGCGCCGACGCGGGAGATCCTCCATCTCGACGACCGCGCCATCCGGAGCGCCTTCCGCGAGACCATCGACGGCCTCCTGGAAGGCGGCGTGGACCTGTTCTGGTTCGAGACGTTCTCGCTCATCGACCACCTGGCGATCGCCATCGCCGAGGCTCGTTCGGCGGCCGCCGACCTGCCGATCGTGGCGCTCCTCACCTTCGGCGAGGACATCGCGCTCGCGGATGGGACGCCGCCGCGCGTGGCGGCGACCGCGCTGACGGACGCCGCCGACGTCGACGTCGTGGGCGTCAACTGCGGCGCCGGCCCGGTCGCCTGCGTGGAGGCGCTGACGGCGATGGGCGGGGTCGGGATAGGCGGTGCCGGGATGGGCGGGGTCGGTCGCGCGATCCTCCCGAACGCCGGGCTCCCCCAGCGCATCGAAGGCCAGTTCGTCTACGCCGCGGATCCCGACTACTTCGCCCGCATGGTCGGCGACATGATCGACGCCGGTGCCGTCATCGTCGGCGGGTGCTGCGGCACGACGCCAGAGCACATCGTCGCGATGCGCGCCGCGATCGACCTGGGTGGCGCCGCGACGGCGACTTCGGAATCCCGCGTCCCGCGCCCGGCGACCTCCTCCATCCGCACCGAGGTCGCGCCGACGACGGACGACCCCCCGCCGCCGACCGGCCTCGCCCGGGCCCTCGCGGACGGTCGATATGTGATCTCCGTCGAGATCGACCCACCGCGCTCCGTCCGCATCGAGCGCACCATCGAGGCCGCGCGGCTCCTCCAGGCCGCCGGCGTCGACCTGGTCAACGTCAGCGATTCGGCGATGGCCCGCGTCCGGATGGGCGCGCTCGCCGTGGCGTTCGGGATCCAGCACGACCTCGACCTCCAGTGCGTCGTGCACCTCACGACGCGCGACCGGAACCTCATGGCGCTCGAGTCGGAGCTGCTCGGGGCGCACGCCCTGGGTGTCCGCTCCATCCTGGCCCTGACCGGGGACCCGCCCCGGATCGGCGACTACCCCACCGGCACGGGGGTCTGGGACGTCGACTCCATCGGGCTCATCGAGATCCTCGCTCGCCTCAACCGCGGTGAGGACGCGGCCGGCTCACCGATCGGCCAGCGCGCCGGGTTCACGATCGCCTGCGCCCTCGACCCGACGGCGGCCGACACGGCCACCGAGTGGGATCGACTCGAGCGCAAGATCGCGACCGGGGCCCAGCTCATCATGACCCAGCCGCTCTATTCGATCGAGCAGGTCGAGGCGATGTTCACAGAAGCACGGCGACGGTTCGGCGACGGCGGCTTCCCGATCCCGCTCCTGCTCGGCGTCCTGCCGCTGCAGTCGGCGCGCCACGCCGAGTTCCTCCACAACGAGGTCCCCGGCATCACGATCCCGGACGTCACGCGACACGCCCTCCACGAGGCGGGCGAGCACGGCGCGGAAGTGGGGCTGCAGATCACCCAGCAGCTGCTGGACACCGTCGGCGAACGCGTCGCGGGCACCTACATCATGCCCTCGTTCGGCCGTTACGAGCAGGCCGCCGAACTGGTCCGCCGGCTGCGCGTGCGCTACCCGCAGGGTCAGCCGCGGTGACGGTCGGGGCGAGCGGTTCGGCCCCGCCCCTCCCCCTCCGCTCCCTCCGCTCCCTCCGCCCCCTCCGCTCCCTCCGCTCCCTCCGACCCCGCCGCTCCCTCCGCTCCCAATGCCCCCAATGTGGCCACATGCACGTCCTGCGAGCGCAAAGCCCGGAGGTCGGCGTTCGGAGAGCGGAGGCACGGTTCGTGGATGCGGTCGCAGGGCGGATCCACGCACGAACTGGTTCGTACCGAGGCACTGCCGGCCGGCCGTGGTGGCTCCGATACCCAGCTGAACCGTCCGAGCGTTCGTGGCACGAGAATCTGGCCACTTGCGAGAGATAGCGCGAGGGAGGCGGCCACTTGCGCGAGAGGGGGCGAGGGTCGGGCCGGCGGTTCCGGCACCGGCCGCTACGGGGCGCCGAAGATCGCGTGACCTCCGATGCGGCGCCAGCGGATCCCCGGCTCGCCCTCGATCTCGATCCACTCGAAGGTCGCCCGACCGTCTGGCCCGGCGAAGCTCCAGGTCATCTCCCACACTCCGGGCGCACCTTCGACATCCTTCACCCGAAGCGACGTCGGCCAGGGTGCCACCGGGTCCGCACGTCGTCGCTCGCAGGCCGGATGGAAGCGCTCGTTGACAGCCTTCCTGAACGTCGTCCGCTCGCGCCTCGAGAGTCGTGCCCAGTCGCCCTCGAATGCCGGGGTGATCTCGAACTTCAACGCGCCGACTCAGGAAGTCAGCGAGTTGTCGAGGTGCTCGAAGAGTGCATCGGGGCCATCGACGACGGTCACCTGGCCGGCGGCCACATGCGCATCCACTTCGCGCTCCATCGCCTGCCACCGTTCCGTCCAGAACCAGCGCTGATCCGCCGGCACGGGCAGGACCGGGCGCAACTCGATCCTGCCGTCCTCCTGCTCGATGATCTGGAGCTGGGCTCCGGGCTCGTCGAGATGGAGCCTCTGGCGAAGATCGACCGGGAGCGCGACGGTTCCACGCGACTGAAGCGTTACGAAGTGCGTCTTCACGCAAAGCAGCATAGCTGCAATGCGGCTGTCGTCAAGTCGCGCGATCGCTCGTGTGGAGCGTATGTGTGCTCGACCACCTGCTCGGTACTTCCGCGGCCGCCTCAGGCTACGTCCGAACCCGAATGTGGCCAGACTCCCGTCCTGCGAGCGCAAAGCCCGGAGGTCGGCGTTCGGAGAGCGGAGGCACGGTTCGTGGATGCGGTCGCAGGGCGGATCCACGCACGAACGGAGTCGCGCCGAGGCACTGCCGGCCGGTCACTGATGCTCCGACGCCCGGCTGAGCCGTCCGAGTGCTCGTGGCACGAGAATCTGGCCACTTGCGAGAGACGGGGCGAGACTCGCGCCCTTCAGGTCTCGGCGGAGCTCGAGGCATCGGAGCCCTCAAGATGCCCTGTCAGGCAGGACGATCGTGATCCGGGCGGCCTCGGCCAGGGTGCGCAGGAGTTCGAGGCCAGCGCCAATGCCCAGCGGCAAGGCCGGGCCCTCGCCAGGCAGGAGCATCTCTGGGTCGCCTCGGTCCTCTCGGTTGCCATAGAGCACGACCGACAGCGCTGTATCGCGCGCCCGAGACACCCAGACGAATCCGTCGGCGGTCGGAGCCGCCTTTCGCAGAAGCACCGCCTGCTCGATCGTCCACCGATACCGCTGCGAGGTCGATTCGATGAGGGCCGCTCGGGAAATCCCGATGCTGTGGAGGCCGTCGGTCGTCAGATCGACGAGGGTCAGCGAGCGAGCCGTGACAACCGGCGCGAGGATCCGGTCGATGTACTGGTTGGGCGCGATGCGGCGATCGCGGTGCGGCGGCCGCACGTCATGGAAGATCGACTCGAAGATTGCGCCTGCCTGGCTCGTGGCGCCGTACCAGGTGGGCACGACTGTGCCGTCGGACGAAACGATCGGGGAGAACCGAAAGAGCCGACCCGTGCGCGTCGAGAATCGCGTCGCGGTCGCGTCCTTTGAGACCCGCCAGAGCGTCCGGCCAGCCGGCCACTCAATCGTGCGGGGAGTGCCGTTGGGACGCCGCGGCACCCGGGGCACTCGTCAGTCCTCGGACAGCGATGCCTGGTAGGCGGCAGCCGCCACGACATCGTCGGGCGCGCTGACGAGTCGGTCGACCGGTCGCGCGCCGTCAAGGTAGCCGCTCGACCCGGTGAACCAGAGCAGGATCTCCCAGCCGCGGAGCTGTCCGGCAAGAGCGGTAAGAATCGTTGCGATGACCGGGCGAGGCGCTCCCTGGGCGAACTGGAAGGCCGGAAAGAGACGCCCGGCCGGCGTGTCGACGGCGAACACGAGTCCGTCGCGCAGCCAGCGGCTCGTGGTCGTGTGCGGGTTCTTCGCGCGTGAACCACGTGCGCTCGCCAGCTCCGCGCTCGTGAAGGCCCCGAACTCGGCGAGTGCCACCTCGCGCGCGGCCGCATTGCGCCGGACCTGGAGGGTCGCGGCCTCTGACATCGTGGAGGGTGCCGGCATCAACAGATCGATGAGGCGGACCTCGCGTTCAAGATCCGACCCGCCCCGTCTGAAACGCTCCGTGATCGCCCTGGTCACCTCCTCGGCGCCGGGCGCTCCCGCCATAGCCTTGGCCAACTGCGCGATGGCGTCCAACGTCGAGTGGTCACCATGGATCTTCAGCTCACCCTCCACCGACGCGCCACTCCGGCGCGGCGGCAGAGTAAGCGTCTGCGAATGAGCAGTCATCCGAGCACCTGCGTTATCAGAGCAAGTCGAGACCTAATGACTTGCACGACTAACTCTATCACGGGCCTGGGCACCGTCAAGCGAGGAGGGGAGGCCGGCCACGAACCCTCAATCCATCGCCGTCGAACGGAACGTTGATGTCCGTGTTGCGGAAGACGATCACCAGAACCAGCAAACTGGCACGAACAGCGCGAAACGGCCGCGTACTTGCTGGTATTTGCAGATACTTGACAGAACCACACCTTCGTGCGAGTCTCCGGCCACGATGAGCACCTTGCTGACAGCCGAGGACCTCGCTGAGCGCTACGGACAGCTCGTGACGCTGGACCAGCTCACGCGCTGGTTCGGCCAGAGTGCGCGTGCCGTTCGGGCGAGGCTGCGCGCCAATGGAGTCCGAACCATCGAGATCGGAGATCAGGAGTTTGTCCAGCTACCGGTGCTCGAGGCGTTGCTCGGGCTGGAGAACTCAACGGTCCTGGCTGGCCAGATCATGGCGCAGCGCCACCGCGCATGGCTGGTCACGCACCCAGACGGACGACGCAAGACGGTCGCGGAGCTCCAGGCTGACGTGGCGCGCGAGGCCGTGGCCCGCCGGGCGGCAATCGCTCGTTCGTGAGCTCGTCTCGGCCGTGCCTGATCGACACGAACGTCTTTGTCTGGATTCGCGATCGCGAGCTCGATCCCTTCGAGTACGTCGGATCCGCGGACCTCGCGATCTCTGACACGATCGCGACTGAGCTCCAGGGACCACTACCCGCCGACCACCCCACCGTGGTGGCCAACTGGACGCTGGCCCGTCGCATGGGCGGACAGGTCGTCGACGACACCGACATCGAGACTGGCCGCCTGGGCGAGGAGATCGAGGCAAGATACAAGCGCCACGACCCGCCCTCGGACGACCCCGCCGACGCGCTGATCGCGGCGGCGGCCATCCGATCAAGTCGAGTGCTGATCACGAGGAACTGGAAACACTTCCACTACGTGGCCGGACTCGATCTCGTGGACGCCAGGGTTCCCGTCTCCGGGGACCTCCTGGCGAACGTCGGGATCCAGCGCGGCAACCTCGACGCACCGTGTTGCCGCAGGGTGCGGCCGTGAGCGGGCGGGCAGCCTGAGCGGGTAGCCAGCAAAAGGCGTCGCCCACAACCAGCCGCACCATCGGCCATCTCGTGTACCGTGCGCTCGGACGGCAGGTGAAGGAGACCAAGGCGCATGTTCAGGATCGCGGCCATCCTCGCATTCGTCCTGCTCCTCGCGGCGGCGATCCCGAGCGCGGTTGCTGCAGATGCGCCGGCGCTGACGGGTGCCACGGTGATCCAGTCGACGAAGAATGACGTCTCCTCACCGCTCGGGTCATTCAGTAACAAAGACCAGGGCAACGTCAGGAAGGAGCAAGAGCGGCAGCAGCGCAGCCTGCCGCAGATCGCGACCAGCGCTGCCGACACCGCGGTGCAGTCCAGCGCGCTGGGTGCCGCCGCGCCGGCGGCCTCCTCGTCATTCGAGGGCATCGGCGGCGGGCTTCCCGGCTTCACGGTGCAGTACGCGCCGCCCGACACGAACGGCGCCGTCGGCCCCAACGACTTCGTGCAGACGGTGAACGTCTCCTTCGCGGTCTTCAGCAAGACCGGCAGCGTGCGCTACGGTCCGGTCGCGATCAACACGCTCTTCACCGGCTTCGGTGGGCTCTGCGAGACGGACAACGACGGTGACCCGACGGTGGTGTACGACCAGCTCGCCAATCGCTGGGTCATCACCCAGTTCGCCGTGAGCGGCGCGGACGGCACGTCCGTGCCGTACCTCGAGTGCGTCGCGATCTCGACGAGCGGCGACCCCACCGGCACGTACTATCGCTACTCGTTTCCCCTCAGCCGCTTCCCGGACTACCCGAAGCTCGGCGTGTGGCCGGACGCGTACTACATGTCGACGAATGACTTCAACGGGAACACGTTCGCCGGCGCGACGACCTGGGCCTTCGACCGGGCAAAGATGCTCGCCGGCCAGCCGGCGACTGCGCAGACCTTCCACCTCTCGACCGCATACGGTGGACTCCTGCCGTCGTCGCTCGACGGGAAGACCCAGCCACCGGCAGGCTCGCCGAATTACTTCGTGTCGCTCGGCACATCCACGAGCCTCTACCTCTGGAAATTCCACGCCGACTTCGCGAACGCGGCAAACTCGACGCTTGTCGGCCCGAGCTCGATCGCGGTGGCCGGCTACACGGAGCTCTGCGGCGGGGTCCCCTGCATCCGGCAGGCCGGGACCGCCCAGAAGCTCGACTCGCTCGGGGACCGTCTCATGTACCGGCTCGCCTACCGCAACTTCGGCGACCACGAGTCACTCGTCGTGACCCACAGCGTGGCTCCAGGTGCCGGCGGTGGCGGCGTGCGCTGGTACGAGATCCGCAACCCCGGCGGTACGCCGGTGGTCTACCAGCAGAGCACGTACGCACCCGACACGCAGTACCGCTGGATGGCCAGTGCGGCGATGGATCGCTCCGGCGACATCGGCATCGGCTACAGCCTGTCCAGCGCGTCCATCAACCCCGCGATCGCCTACAGCGGGCGTCTCGCCGGTGACCCGCTGAACACGCTCCAGGCGGAGACGATCCTGATCAGCGGGACGGGATCGCAAACTTCGACCCTGAACCGCTGGGGCGACTACAGCTCGATGGTCGTGGACCCGGTGGATGACTGCACCTTCTGGTTCACGACCGAGTACCTGACCACGAACGGCACGTTCAACTGGAACACGCGCATCGGCACGTTCAAGTTCCCGTCGTGCGTCCCGCTGGCAGCACCCGCCATCACGAGCGCGACCAGCGCGACCTTCACGGTTGGCAGTGCGGGCACGTTCACCGTCACCACGACCGGTGTCCCCACACCCACGATCACCGAGTCCGGCGCGCTGCCGAGCGGCGTGACGCTCACTGACAACGGGAACGGCACGGCCACCCTCGCGGGCACGCCTGGCCCGGCCACCGGTGGGACCTACCCGATCGCCATCAGCGCCGCCAACGGGGTCCTCCCGAACGCGTCTCAGAGCTTCACGCTGACGGTCACGACGCCCTCGTTCACCCTGTCGGGCACTGTCAGCACCACGAGCGCCGCCCCGATCTCGGGTGCCACCGTGTCGGCCTGGAACGCGACGACCGGCGCCTGGACGAACGCCGGCGTGACGGACGCGAGCGGCCTGTACAGCTTCACCCTGCCGCAGGGCTCCTACAAGCTGTACATCGAGCCCGTGTCCGGACCCTACGCCGCCCAATGGTTCGGCGGCACGAGCCTGGCGACGGCAACGCCCGTCACCCTCGGTGCTGCCAACCTGACCCAGAACCTCACCGTGTACGGCAGGTTCACCCTGTCGGGCACTGTCAGCACCACGAGCGCCGCCCCGATCTCGGGTGCC
>JADMIG010000027.1 GCA_015478725.1 Chloroflexota bacterium
GGCGGCCGCAGGCGGTCGCGGGCTACCAGTGGATGAGGCCGCCGACGAAGAGCGCCGTCACGGCGATCGCCACCACCAGAACCAGGACACCGACGCCCGTCCGCACGCCCTTCGAGAGGTGGTACGGATTGCCGGTCGTCTCCTCGTACGACCGCGCCTTGCGGTCGTGCTCGCTCCGCTCGTTCCGGTCGCGGCCGCTTTCGCTCTGGTGCGTCATCACGCGGTGCTCGGGCCGACCCAGAGGTTGATCTCGCTCTCCGTCGCATGCCGGTCTATCTCGCTCAACTCGTCCGGGTCGAGATCGAGCCGCTCGAGCGCCCGCAGGCTGTCCTCCAGCTGCGCGACCGAGCTCGCCCCCACGACCGTCGAGGTCACCCGCGGGTCGCGGAGGACCCAGGCGATCGCCATCTGGGCGAGCGATTGGCCACGCCTCCGCGCGATCTCGTTGAGCGCCCGGACCTTGGCGAGGTTCGCCTCGCTGAGCATGTCGGAGGAGAAGGAGCTGCCGCGCGTCGCCCGCGAGGCGGCCGGTATGCCGGAGAGGTAGCGGTCCGTCAGGAGGCCCTGGGCGAGCGGTGAGAACGCGATGCAGCCCACGCCCTCGCGGCCGAGGACGTCCACGAGGCCACCCTCCACCCAGCGGTTGAGCATCGAGTACGAGGGCTGGTGGATGAGCAATGGCGTGCCGAGCGCGCGGAGGATCGCGATCGCCTCCTGGGTCCGCTCGGCCGAGTACGACGAGATGCCGACGTAACGCGCCTTGCCCGCGCGGACCGCCGCATCGAGCGCGCCCATCGTCTCCTCGAGCGGCGTGTCCGCGTCGAACCGGTGCGAGTAGAAGATGTCAACGTAGTCGAGGCCCATCCGGGCGAGGCTCTGGTCGAGACTCGCGAGGAGGTACTTGCGCGAGCCGAGGAAGCCGTACGGCCCCGACCACATGTCCCAGCCGGCCTTGGTGGAGATGACGAGCTCATCGCGGTAGGGCCGCAGGTCGGAGGCGAGGATCCGGCCGAAGTTCTCCTCCGCCGAGCCGTACGGCGGGCCGTAGTTGTTGGCGAGGTCGAAATGGGTGACACCCAGGTCGAAGGCGCGCCGCACGATCGCCCGCTGCGTGGCGAGCGGCCGGTCCTCTCCGAAGTTGTGCCACAGGCCGAGCGAGATGGCCGGCAGGTCCAGGCCGCTTCGGCCGGTCCGGCGATAGGTCATCGATGCGTAGCGGTCGTGCGCCGCCACGAAGGGCGGCCGTTCGGTGGCTGGGAGGTCGACCATGGGGCTATCGTAGCGCCGCGGCATCCGCCGGTCCTGGTGACGGAAGCATTGACCTCCACGCACCCTGGGCCCATCATCGGCCCACGCCAGGTGCGCCGCCGTCGTGGACGACGCGTCCCCGGGGAGGAGGTCGTGTCATGCGAGACATCCGGTTCCGCCGCATGGTCCTGGCGGGGACATGCTCACTGTTCCTCGCGGCGTGCGGAGGGTCATCTGCCACGACGGCGCCGGCCGCGAGCAATGCCGCGGGAGGGAGCGTCGCACCCTCCGCGCCAGCCAGCCAGGCCCCGGCCGCCGCGACGTCAGCTCCAGCGACGTCCGCCCCATCGGCTGCACCGAGCATCGGGGATGTGAGCGGGTCGGCCACGGCGCTCTCGAACCTCACCTCCTACAAGGTGACCATCACCACGACCGGCGGGTCGGACTCGGGCGGGGCGACCATCGTCGTCGTCCGCAAGCCCGTGCCGGCGGAGAGCTTCACCTCCACGTTCGGGGGACACACCATCAGGCTCATCTCGATCGGGACCTCTGTGTGGATGGATGAGGGCACCGGGACCTTCGTCAAGAACGCGATTCCCGCGAGCGTCGCCCTGTCCATGACCTCGTCGTTCGATCCCGGCACATTCATCGTCGCGATGAACAAGCACGGTGAGCTGAAGCTGCTCCAGACGGTCGGGATCGAGCAAAAGAACGGGGTCCAGACCGTCCACCTCCACGGCGACCACTCGACGCCAGTCCCCGCCGGTCAACCAACGATCCCGCCCGGCGGGACGATCGACCTGTGGGTCGCGGTCGACGGCTCCTACCTCGTGGCGATCGAGGGGGTCGGGATCAAGGATGCGAGCAATTCCAGCTTCAAGCTCGAGGTCACGAACGTCAACGACTCGTCGCTGACCGTCAGCCCGCCGGCCTGACCCACGACTTTTAGAAGGACGGTTCGTAGCGAACGACGTCACCCGCCGACGCTGATCGTCCCAAGGCCCGAAACCCCACGGACCCCCGGGCCACTCGTGGCAGCCATGAAGTTGACCGACTGGCCGGCCTGGACGGCGAACGTCGCGATCCAGACCTGTTTCCCACCGAGGACGGCGGCCTCGAGCGAGGACGGCGGCTGCACGGCGCCGCCACCGCCGGACCAGAACCCGAACGACGCACCGGACCCGAGAGCCGTGAAGATGACCTGCGCCTCACCCGGCTGCGGGATGCTCGCGTAGAGGAGAGCGACGGGGGGCGGCGCCGTGGGGGCAGGAGGCGGGCCGACGACACCGCCCTGGTAGACGCCGGTCAGGCCCGGCGGACAGCCGCTCGGGACCGGCTGGGCGAAGCAGATCCCGAGGATCGCGGCGATCGGGGACGTGTCCACGGTGGCGAGGAGGTGGGCGAACGGCGCGATCGTTGTCGGGATCACCGGCGCCTGGTCCCCGGTGCTCGAGTCCGGTGGGCTCGGCGCCCCGGTCGGCAGCGGGACGGCCGAGGCGCTCGGGGACGGGGTGGCGGTGGTCGGGGACGGCGTGGCGATCGGACCGCTGGGTGACGGGCCGGAGCTCGGGCTGGTCGTCGGATACGCCTCGGGTGGCAGCACCGGCGGGTGGGCGGGCACGATGCCGCCGGCGAAGGCCCAGGCGGTCCACATGGAGCCGCCGCCGAGCGCCGTGGCGAACTGCTCGACCTGGTCGGCCGGCCACCAGTCACCGTGGTACCCGGTCCACGGAAGGCCGAGGGGATCGATGACGTAGTAGGCCGCCGGCTGGCTGGCGGATGGGAGTCGGAAGCCGTCGATGTAGATGGCGTGATTGCCGGTGAATGTCGGCTCGATGCGGCGCGATGCCGGGAAGACCCCGTAGACGCCCTGCAGGACGGCGCCGGCGCCGGCGTAGATGAGGGCGCGGAACTGGAGCGGCGTGAGGGCCGCCGCAGGAAAGTGGATCCCCCAGCCACTGCCGACCGCCTGCTCGAGGTCGGCGAGCGTGGTGCCGCCGACCTGGTCGGCCTGGAGAGCGCGGAGCTTGCTGCCGGTGGTGACGATCCCGAAGCCGAGGCGGGCGAGCATCGCACCCGAGGCCATCGTGCAGTTGTAGGCCTGCAGCGGCCCCCCGTCGAACTGGGTGGTGGCCGGGACCCGGGGAAGACTCGAGGCACTCCACCAGGCGGGCCGGAAACCTGCCGGCGCGTTCGACGGGACGGGGTTCGATGTGAAGGAGATGAGCTGGGCGCCGCCGCCGGGAGGGGCCGCCAGGGACTGGCTGGCGCCGCTGACGGACAGGAGCCCGAATCCAGCCGGGCCCTCGGGAGTCGTGACGTCGTACAGGCTAGCCGGACCGGGACGGGCGAGCGACTGTGGCCCCGGCTGCGTCGCCCCCGACGCGATGAGGGTCACGCTGGAGCCGACGGCGGCAGCCAGCACGAATCGGAGCAGCGTCGCGATCCCGGGCACGGTCATCGATCCCATCCGCCCGGCGGTCTACCGGCCACAGGCCACCTCCTGGATCGGCGTGGTGCCCGGCACAATCACCTGCTGCTTTCCCGTATCCGTGACCGCCACAGAGTACGGAACCGTGTACACGGCGCCGGCTGGTGGCGGCGGCCAGTTCGGGTTGCCCGTCGTGGTCACGACCCAGGTGTCCGGCTGCGTCGACGGTGACATCGCCAACTGCTCCATGGCCCGTAGATACGGCTGGAAGAACAGGACCACGGACAGGATCCGCCCGTCCGGATCGCGCGCCGACACGGCCAGCGTCACCTGGACGCACGCCGGGTCCGTCGAGAGGACGGGTGCCACCGTCCGGCCGTCGGTGTCGATGGAGAAGACCGAGACGATCGCCGCCGTCGGCGGCGCGTCCGTCGGCACCGGGGTCGGTGTCGGCGCCGGGGTCGGTGTCGGCGCCGGGGTCGGGCGGGGGGTGGGGCGGGGGGTGCTCGTCGGGCGGGGAGTGTGCGTCGGAGTGGGGCGCGGCGAGGGAGAAGGGCTGGCCGAGGGCTTCGGCGACGGGGAAGGCGCCACGGAGGGCGACGGCGACGGCTCGGGCGTCGGTGTGACCTCGGCGACGAGCGGCGGGGATGGGGCGGCCGAGGGCGCCTCGCAGCCAGCGACGGGCAGCGTCCCGGTGTCGCCACTGACATTGATCCGCGAGGCCGGCCCCCAGGCACCGCTGACGTTCGGCACCGGGAAGTAGACGCGCAGCCAGGCACCATCCGCACTGCGCGCGGTCACGAGGAACTTCGAACCCGGATCCACCGCCGTGAGGACCTGACCGGAGCCCGGGCACGCCAGGAGCGCAAGGAGGGGGCCTGCGCCGGTCGCGGGTGCGCCGCCGATGCGAACGAGGCCGCTGGCCAGCAGGGATCCGGTGACAACCACGCCGGCGAGGAGGCCGGCACCGATCGCGGGGAGGGCCGCGGTCGACACGAGGCCGCCGAGTCCTCCGCCACCGCTGGCGCCGCCTCCCGCGGCGCCTGCTGCCCCTGATCCCGTGCCCCCTGTCGCCGTGCCGTCCACCACCGAGCCCACGCACTCCCATTCCGTGTCGCCGGTCGTTCGCGGTGACCCCGTGACCGTGGCGCCCAATCTAGCAGACGGTCAGGTCGACGATGAGGACCAGCGGCGTCCCGCCGATCGACCTTTGGGGCTGGACCGGGGCGGTCCGTCCTGTGAGAATGAGCCCCCCGGTGGCACCGGGAGCTCGAAGGTCACGAGAGCGCAGGTCCGCCACGCGATGATCCCTGATTGGTCGAAGGACGGCGGCATCGTGCCGTCCAAGGTCCGGATCCCTCGCATCCGCGCGCTCGGAAGGGAGCGGCTCGGCCGCCACTTCGAAGAGTTGTGGCACCGTCGACTGACGCTCGTCGTGGCGCCCGCGGGTTCGGGAAAGTCGACCCTGCTGGCGGGTTGGGCGGAGGCCGCCGCCACAACCGGGGTGCCGACCGCGTGGTATCGGGCCGAAGGCACGGACGGCGATCCCCTCGCCCTGCTCGGTTACCTGCGCGCGGCCGTGGCCGAGGCGGGCGGCGCCGACATCGCCGCCGCGGTCGCGGCCGACCCATGGACGAGCGTCGAGGTCGCCGCTCGCTCTCTCGAAGCCTGGCCCGGCGGTCGCCTTCTGCTCGTGATCGACGACCTGCACACGCTGGCGGGCTCGGCGGCCGAGTCGACGCTCGAGCGGTTCCTCGACTACACCGAGCCGTGGCTGGCTCTGGCAGCCGGGACCCGCGCCCTGCCGTCGTTCAACCTGTCGCGCCGCCGCGTCGCCGAAGGCCTCCTGGAGATCACGGGCGACGACCTCCGGTTCCGGCCGTGGGAGATCGAGCTGTTGTTTCGCGATTTCTATGGTGAGTCGCTGCGGCCGGAGGAGCTCGCCCGCCTCGCCCGGCGCACGGAAGGCTGGGCGGCGGGACTCCAGCTCTTCCATCTCGCCACCCGCGGCAAGTCGCCGGCCGAGCGGACGAACCTTCTCGACGTTCTCGGGTCCGGCTCGCGACTCCTCCGCGAGTACCTCGCCCGCAACGTCATCGACGAGCTGCCCGAGGACCTCCGTCGCTTCGTCGTGGACACCTGCGTCCTGCGGCGGCTCACCGGGCCGCTGTGCGACGCGTTCCTCGAGCGCGACGGCAGCGGCGCGCGGCTGGCCGAGCTCGAACGGCGGCAGGTCTTCACCGTCTCCGTGGACGGCAACGGCACGTACCGCTACCACGAGGTGCTGCGGGGCCACCTCGAGGGCCTGCTCGTGGAGGAGCGAGGCGAGGCGGGGGCGCGACTCTGGTCGACGCGTGCCGGCAGCCTCCTCGAGCGGGAGGGCGCGATCGCCGAGGCGCTCGCCGCGTACTGCCGGGGCGAGTCCTGGGAAGCCGCGGCGCGGGTGGTCGGGGCCGGCGGGCCGGCGCTCGCCTCGGGCTCCAGCGCCGCCGCGACCTCGTGGCTCGACGCGGTCCCTGCGGCCCTGCTCGACCAGGATCCGTGGCTCATCGTCGCCTCGGCGCGCCGTCTCCGGGCAGACGGCCAGTGGAGGGCGTCGATGGAGGCGTTCGGGCGGGCCGAGGCGGTCTTCGGGGCAGCCGATGCCGCCGTCACCTGCCGCCGCGAGCGGCTCGCCCTCGCCGCCTTTCTCGACCCGATGGCCCGCCCGGTCGACGACTGGCCCGGCTCCATCCGGGCGGCACTGGCTCGCGATCCGCTCGGGCGCCGAGCGGTCCTGGCAGGCATGACCGCCAGCGCGCGGGGCCGTCCCGCCGACACGGACCGGGACGGGAATCCCGCCGTGCCCGAGCCGGGCGACCGACTCGCGGCCGGCCTCGGCCACCTGCTCGCCGGACGCCCGCTCGACGCCGTCGTGGTCTTCACGGACGTCGCCCGGGACCCGGCGACGGACCCGCCCGTGGCGATCGCCGCCGGCATCGGGATCGGGACCGCCCATGCGCTGACCGGCGACCCGGCGGCGTCCGCCGAGCTGGAGCTGGCCGTTGCGAGCGCGGAGAACGCCGGGCTGCTGTGGCTCGCGCGCCTGGCCCGGGCCGCCACCGTCCTCGCGAACCCGCCGTCCGATGCGGAGATCGGCCACAGCGGCTGGGGCGCCGCAGGGCTCGGAGCGGGCTGGGGAGATACGGTCGCCGGGCTCATCGATGCCTGGGCCGGGCTCGATCGCCCGCGACCGACGCCGGCGACCCTCGAGGCCGCGCTCGCGGCCGCGGAGGCGGCGTCGCGGGCGGCGCGGATCCTCGGCGCGCTCACGCTCGAGACGTGGGCCCGAGCGCTCGAGGCACTCGCGGCCGCCCGCCTCGGACTGGCCGATGCTCGCGACAGGGCACTCCAGGCTGAGAGCCTGGTGCGCAACGCCGCCGTCCCGGGCGCCCGCGTGCTCGTGCACGAAGCGTTGGCGGAGTCGAGCCCGGATCGCGCCGGCGAGCACCTCGCGCTGGCGAATGCGGCCCGCATCGATACCGGGCTTCGCGCCCCGGGGTCGCGCCATTCAGACGCGGGCGACGCAGCTCCGGGCGACCCCACGTCGAGCAACGCCGCGCCGGGAGTGGCCGCTCCGCGGACGAAGGCGTCGGAGGTTCCGCCGGTGGACCTGCACCTCCTCGGTGGCTTCTCGCTCGCCGTCGGGGGACGGACGGTGGACCTGTCGGCGATGAAGCCGAGACCGCGGGCCCTGCTTCGACTCCTCGCGCTCGATGCCGGCCGGCTGCTCCACCGCGAGGTGCTCGCGGCGACGTTCTGGCCCGACGCGGATCCCCAGACCGCCGCCCGGAATCTCCATGTGGCGTTGTCCGGACTCCGCCGCGAACTCGCCGCGTCCGGCTTCGCCGGCGCGCTCGTTCGGGAGGGTGATGCGTACCGCCTCTCGCTGCCGCCCGGCAGTCGGGTGGACCTCATCGATGTCCTCGAGGCGGTCTCCGCCGGGCGTGCGGCGCGGTCTCGCGGCCGCATCGCGGAGGCCGCGGAACAGTTCCGCATCGCCCTCGGACTCGGGGCAAGCGAGCTTCTCCCCGAAGACGGGCCCGCCGATTGGGTGGTCGGTCGTCGGGAGGAGGTCCGCACGGCCGTCGCCGACGCCGCCCGGACGCTGGCGGAGCTCCTGCTCGACGGCGAACCCGTGGCGGCGGCGGAAGCCTGCTCGTCGGGTCTGCGGGTGGATCCGTACAACGACGGCCTCTGGCGCCTCCTCGCGACGGCTCGCGAGCGGGCCGGGGACCCGGCGGCGGCCGCGACGGTGCGCCAGGCCTACGGACGCATGCTCGCCAGGCTCGGCGTCGCCGGGGACCCGGAGATCGCGGCGGCCGTCGGCTGACGACCGGCGTTGCCAGAAAGCCCGGTTCGCTGCGGCCGAGACTGGTACGATCCGTCGGCCCATTTGCCACGCATCCGGGGGAACCTCGTGAACCTTCCTGCTCGTGCGCTCGTACTCGCCGTGAGTCTGCTGGCCGCCGCCTGCGGCGGCGGTGCCGCCGCCTCGCCGCAGGCCGGCAGCCCGTCGTCGGCGGCCTCCACGGCAGCGGCGTCCACGGCAGCTGCCTCCGCCAGCCCCTCGACCGCCTCGCCCAAGCCGTCGGCGGCCAGCGCCGGGGATGGGGCGGCCCTGTGCGCCTTCCTCACCTCGGAGGTCCCGGCCCTCCAGCAAGCCGGGTCGACCGGCGGGGCGATCGCCGAGCTGGCCATCGATTATGCGAACTGGATCGCGGCGGATTCGTCCCGTGTCCTGCCCAACTCGGCCGCGATGGATTCCCTCACCGAGGCCTCCTGCCCCGAGATCCGGACGAAGGTCCTCAAGACCATCGGCGGCGACAGTTTCGCGAACTCCTTCTGAAGGCCCGACCCGATCGGTTGGCGGCCCGGGCCTAGGCGCCGAGCGCGGCCCACGTGCGCCGGCCCGCGATCCCGTCCGCGGCGAGGCCGTTGGCCTCCTGGAAGGCAACGACGGCCCGCTGGGTCTTCGGCCCGAAGATGCCGTCCGCGGCGCCGCATGGGAAGCCGGCGCCGATCAGGCGCTGCTGGAGGTCGCCGACCATCCTCCCCTGGCTGCCCCTCGCAAGCGTCGGCCGGGCTGGCCCGGCTTGGCCCTGGGTCGCCCGTGGCACATCCTCATCCCTGCCGCTCGAGAGCCCGGCCGGTGAGGCCTTGGTGGCCGATCCCTGCGCCGATGCCTGGTCCTCTCCCCTGGTGTTGTACGAGCCCGACGCTCCGTAGCCACCGACGGCGACCGCGCCCGTGACCTCCCCGGTCCCTGCATCGTACGAGCCAGAGCCTGAACCGCTCGGCGTCGTCACCTCCCCAGAGCCCGAGCCGGTCTCGGTGTTGTACGAGCCCGATGCGCTGTCCCTGGCGCTGGCCACGCTCCCGCTGACCTCGCCGGTATCGGCGGCGTAGGAACCGGCCGCCGAGTAATGGCCGCCGCCGGCTGCTCCAGTCGCCGAGCCGGTCTCCGTGTTGTACGTGGCCGAGGCACCGCCTGCGCCCGTGTCGACGCTGCCCCTGATCGATCCGGTGGACGGGTCGTACGAAACGTCGACCGAGCCGAGGGGCGTGTCGAGCGACCACTCGTCCTCGTCGCGCTGGACGTCGATGAGCCGCTGCACGGCCTGGTTGCCATGGCTGCCCTGCAGGGCGTCCAGGGCCCGGGTCCGGCTGCCCGTGTCCGCCAGCGCGATGGGCGGTCGTGCCCGCAGCCCGGCGTCGCCCGACCGGCTGTCGGGGGCGGCCATCCCGCGTTCCCCGGACGATGCGATCTTCGACGATCGACGCTGGGCTGGTCGATGCGTCGCATCGATGTCTCGATCGACGAACCTGGCCACCTGACCTCCGTCGCGTGCGGCCATCCCCGACGTGTCCCAATGCCATGCACGGGCGTGGCGACGAGCGCAGTCTAGCATCGCCGGGCGCTGAACTGCGGGCACGACGGCACGCATTGTGAGGCACGCCAGCCACACGCGGCGATGGATCCGTGAGCATCCAGGATGAGCATAACCCTCGTTGTGGGACTAGCGCGCCGCTCGGAACTCGACCTCCGTGATCGACACGCTGGAGCCCGAGATCGACGGATAGCTCGACTGGATCGTGAAGCGGACGGCGGCGACGCCATGGGCGTCCAGGCCGACTGTCTGAGGATCGTGCGTGTCGGTGAGCTGGGCCGTCGTCGAGGCGAGGACAGAGCCGGCCCCGTCGAGCAACTCGATGAGGACCTGGTGCGGACGGGGCTCCGCCTGGAAGGCGTCCGAGGCCCCGCTGGTGATGAGGATCTTGGCGATGTCGGCCGGCGGCGAGAAGTGGGCGGTGAGGGACGGTGCAGACGCTCGAGCGGGCGCCGCCCAGTAGGTGTTGCTGAAGCCGTCGAACGCGGCCTCCGGCGGGTGCGACGGCAACCCGAGCCCGGTTGCGCGGCCGGCGGTGTTGACAGGAACGTATGTCGGAGCGATCGCGATCCGGACCGAGGTGATGGCACCATCCACGGCCGAGCGGACCGCCGGCACCGCGGCGTATCCGGTGACGATCGCCGCGATCGCGGCCACGGCGAGGAGCGCGAGGACGTTCCGAAGGGCCCTGCCGACGCCTCCGCGGGCCCGAGCCGGGCCTGCTGCCCGCGTTCGCTCGGTCCGTTCACCCGCGGAGACGGGCGCCCGGGATCGACCGCCGAACAACCGGCGCCACCAGGGAACACGTAGCGGAGCGATGGGGACCGCCAGCGACTCCCCGCAGCGGCGACAGAACTGCCGCTGCGGATCGTTGCCGGCACCGCAGTTGGCGCAGCGTCGCTCGCCCGGAGCCAGCGTCTCTTCGATCGCCACGGGCCGCGGCGCCGACCTGGGTCGCTCCGCCGCCGGCGTGACAGCTGATGGCTGCACGGCAGGGGGTGTCACCGGGGCTGCGGGCGCGGGCGGGGCGGCAGACGCTCTAGGTCGGGAGGTCGGCGGGGGCATTCGGGGCACGATCGGAGGAGGTTGGGTCGGCCGGACGGGTGCGGGCGCGGGCGCGGGCACGGACACGGACATGGGTGCGGGCACGGGCGCCGGGGCGACGACGGGAACGAACTCGAGGCCCGAGCCGGGGCGGGACGACGATGCGTCATCGACCTCGACCATGCCGCTCGGGAGGTCGGCCGCCGCCTCGACCTCGGCCGGAGCGTCGAGCGGAGTGTCGACAGCGGCTGGCGCCTCGACCTCGCCCGGAGGTTCGGCCGGAGCGTCGGGCGGCGCCTCGCTCGGCAGGGCCGGGGCTGGCCCCATCGTCTTCGGCGCGACCGCTCTGACGACGCGCCGCCGACTGACGACCGTGGCTGCCGGCGCGGGCTCGACAACCGGTGCCGGCGCGTCGGTCGCCGACTCCGCCGCGGTTCCGCCCTGGCCCGCTGCGGCCGAGCCTGCGGTTCCGGCGGCCACGCTCGTCGCCGCCTCGTCCATGCCGAGGACGCGTCGCGCCCGGTCGACGAGGCCCGATCGGTCGGCTGGGCTCGCGGCCTCCGTTGCGGGCTCAGGCGGCGCGACCGGCGCCTCGGGCTCGACGCGCTGGCCGGTCCACTCCAGATAGCTCCCGCATGAGCCGCAGAAGCTGTCCATCGCGGCGTTCTGGTGGCCGCACTTGCTGCAGACGATCACTCGCCATCCCCGATACCGGCGGTGGCGGACGGATCGGCCGTCTCCTCGACCACCTGCGCGGCGATCCTATCCTACGAGGCCCGCGCCGAAGGACCGGACGCCTTCACGATCTCGATGCGGTGGGGCACGTGGGCCGGCTTGGCCGCCCGCACGAGCGCGTCGACCCGGGTCGCGTCGACGGCCTTCGGATCGGATACCGAGATCCGCACAAGCAGATCCGCGGTCGCCTGGCCGGGCACCGCCGCGTTCGGCACGACCGAGAAGCCGGCGGCCCCGGATTCGGAGATCTCGACATCGCCTCCGGTGAACAGGGCAACCTGCGCCGCGAGGCCCGACGCCGTCCCCCTCGACCGGTAGAGCTCGACGGCCGAGGCGACGAGGGCACGCCGGCGCTCGATCGGCCACGTCTGGTCCATCGGCATCCCGACCCAGCCGGCCAGCCAATCGAGGACGTCCTCCGGTGTCATGGCCGGGTCGAGGTAGGCCGGGAACGCGTCGAGCGTGGCGAACACCGGCGCGAGCGTTTCGTCGAGGGCGGCGACGAACCGCTGGCCGAGGTCGTCCTCAAGGTAGAGGCCGGGCAGCGTCGCCGCCACCGGGTGCGGCGACGGCAGGCCGGAGACGAGGCCGCGCACGGTCAGGCGCCCTCGACGAGCAGCTGGTGGTCATAGGAGAAGACCAGCGTGTGGGGGTCGAGGTCGAGGCGCTGCGTCGCCTGGCCGCGCTGGCCGGTGGTCGGGTCGGCGCCGAACAGCTTCACATCCTCGACGATCTCGGTCCCCGCCAGTCCCTGGAGCACCGCGTAGACCTCGCCCACCTGCACCGGCCGCCCGAACGGCCAGCCCGTGCCTTCGGGGCCCCCGACGATCGGGTCGAAGTAGCGATACAGGTTCTGAATGGCCTCCGACTGCAGACGACCGGGGTTGGCCCGTGGGCGCGGTCTGATCCGGGCGACGACCGTCACCCCCCGGTACGCCGGCGGCTCGACGAGCACGCGGGCACCGATGATCCGGCACTCGTCGAGGCGGGCCGTGATGCGCGCCAGTGTCGCCTCCGGCGGGACGAGCTGCTCGAAGCGCAGCCGCCCATCCTCCGCCTCCGCCGCCGGGACGACGAGCACGCGCACCGATCCGGCGTCGGCCCCGTCGCCGGCCGCGACGGCCCGGACCCGCGCGATCTCGGGTGCCGCCTCGCGGACGATCTGCTCGTAGTCCTCGGTCGTCACCGCCCGGCCGCGGGTCCGCAGCGAGATCGGTCCGCGGACCTTGGCGTTCTCGATGTCCTCGCCATCGACCCCGCCGACGGCCGGATGACGGTTGGTGACGCGAGCCACGAAGGGGATCGACGATTTCAGTACGCTCACCGCGCCGCGCGCCACGTTGCCGCGCCGCCCGCCGCCGGTCAGGTACCCATCGACTCGCAGACGCGCTCCCTTCGCGGGCGCCGCCCCGTAGCGGCGGTACGAACCGTCCGCTTCGCGGACGCCGGGCCCAAGGAGGATCTCGCCGGCGACCTCGTCGAGGACGAAGTGGCGGTCATCCGATCCGGAGGCCGCGAAATCGGCGACCTGCGACCAATCCAGCCAGCTCTCGCCGTCGCTTACCTGCAGGCTCATCGGGCTCCCGCCCGGGACCACGGGTCGACGGTGCAGCGGGAAGCGCTCTCCCGCGACACCGGCGCTGGTGCCGAGGACTTCGTCGCCGACGATCTCGGCGTGGACACCCATCGTCGTGCCGCCGATGGTGGCGGCGCTCACGCCCTGGATCCGCGGCGACGACGAGTAGGCGGGCCGATCGGCCTCCGGTTCGACGACCCGCACCCGCACCCAGCCAGCGCGCTGCCGGGCGATGACCGACGCGGCGTGCCCGGGCGGGACGTGGAGCACGACCTCGCCGTCCCGATTGAGCCCCCCGGTCGTGTCGCGCTCGAGTTCGCACCCGCTCCAGTCCTCGCCGGTCCAGGCCTCCCAGACGATCGGCGGGTGCTCCGGGTCGACGCCCACGCCCTCGATCGTGCAGCTGAACCGCAGGTTGAGGGCGCAGGACGGGACGGGCTCGCTCAGGCCGATGAGCAACGCGTCGCCGGGCTGGGGCACGGTCTCGAACGCCTCGAACGCCTTCGCCTTGTCGAGCTGGTCCGTGCGGTCGACCACGGTCGACCCGTCGGCCGTCGTGGCGGCGCGGGCGAAGCTCGTGGGGACGATGGCGAGATCCTCGAGGGTGGCGAAGACGATCGCCTCATCCGCCTCCGTCCGGACCGTCGCGGCCTGGGTGCCCGTCGCGATCCGGACCGCCTCCGGCCGCGGTGCCGTCAGGTAGAACGTGAGCGGCGTCCTTGCCGCGGTCGGCGGGAAGAGGCGCACGCCGATCAGCTCGAGGAATTTCACGTAGTGCCGGTCCGGGACGCGATTGAGGCGGTAGATGAGCTGGTCGGTCATGAACGCGAAGGCCTCGATGAGCGTTACGCCCGGGTCGGACACGTTGTGGTCGGTCCACTCCGGGCATCGCTGCTGGACGAGCCGCTTGGCGTCGTCTACAAGGTCCTGGAACCGCCGGTCGTCGAGGACCGGCACGGGCAGTGCCACCTCAGCCCACCTCCGCAGGGATCGTGTAGAACGGGAAGACGAGGTTGCGCGGTTCGTTCGTCGAGCGGATCGTGTAGCGCACGTCGACATAGAGCAGGGCCGGCTCGTCAGGATCGAGGGTCACCGCCACGTCGTGGAGCTCGATCCGCGGCTCCCAGCGCCGCAGGGCCGTCCGCACATCGGCCGCGATCCGGCCGGCGGTCGCGGCGTCGGCGGCGGAGAAGATCTCGTCGTGGATGTGGCAGCCGAACTCCGGACGCATGGGCCGCTCCCCGGGCGCGGTCCCGAGGATGAGCCGGATGCTCTCCTCGATCTCGCGCTGGTGCGTCACGAGGGCGATGCCGCCGGTGGGATCGGTGCGGATGGGGAAGGCCCAGCCCGAGCCGATGAACTCGTCGTTCATCTCGTCTCCTCAGCCGATGGTGACGGTGGTGACGCTCGGGACGGCGGTCCCGCCGGGGATGCCGCAGCAGCTGCACGTCGAGTCGGTCGTGGCCGCCGGCTGGCCGCCGAGGAGGACGGTGGGCGAGCCGGTCAGGATCAGCCCCTGCTGCATCGGCGGCACGAGGAACGGGTCGCTCGGGTGGAGTCCGACGTGCGGCGGGGTGTTGGCGCCCGAGGAACCCAGGACCGCCGCCGCTTTCCCGCCGATGAGGACGGTGGTCGCGAGGCCGACGGTCAGGGGCGCCGTGAACGGCAACGGCGGCGAGGGCTGGGGGGCGCCCGTGGCCGGGTTCGGGATGAGATGGATGGCACACTGACCGGTGACCTGGTCGTTGGCGACGAGCGGCAGAGCCACGGCTTTCGTCCTCCGCCTCAGTTGATCGCGACCAGGGTGCCCTTGACGCTCGTCTGGCCGGAGCTCTTCAGCTCGGCCTGCGTCTGGCCCGACAGGGACAGCGACCCCTGGGATTCGATCCTGATGTCGCCGCCGGCCTTCAGCGAAAGGTTCTTGCCCGCGCCAGCCTCCAGGGTCAGCTGGCCGTTCGTCTGGTCGAGGGTGACATGCAGGGTGCCGTCGGCGGAGACGATCTCGATCTTCGATGTGTCGCTCGACTCGGTGATGGTCAGGGCGTGTCCGGTGCGCGAGACGAACGCGCGCACGTCCCGGTTTCCCTGGTCCGGTCGATCGCCCGGGACCGCGTCCTTGCCGTTCCACAGCCCTCCGAGCACGATCGGCCGCTGGATGTCCCCCTGCTCGAAGGCGACGAGCACCTCGTCCCCGTGCTCGGGCAGCCAGACCAGGCCGCGGTTCGCGCCGGCGCCCGGCATGGACACCCGCGCCCAGCCACTGACGTAGTCGCCGGAAAGCCACGGGAACATGAGCCTGACCCGGCCGTAGCCCTGGGGATCCGCGATGTCGTCCACGATGGCGGTCACCACCCCCGGCAGCCGCTCCGAGCCGCTGCCCGCGTGGCCCACGGTCCCGACCGACCCGCCCGACCCGCCCGACGTCAACCGCATGAGCGAGCGCTCCTGGCGGCCGCTGATGGCAAGCCGGGTCCGGTAGCCACTGGCGAGATCGAACATATGGCGCGTGCTCGTGAGGAGATAGCGGCCGACGAAGGGCGCGGCCACGAGCGAGACGCTGATGGCCGCGCCGGCCCGCAATCGCGGATCGCCCCTGGCGACGCCGGTGGCTTCCACGAACGGACTGCCGAGGGCCTCCGCGAGGCGGGCGGCGGTCGCGTCGGCGGACGGGCCGTCGCGGGGACCGGCGTCCACGGCGACGAACGCGTGGCTGCCGAAGAGTCCGGAGAGCGACGCGGGGTCGTCCGTGAGGGAGGCGGCGGTCGTGCCGGCCTCGGCGTGGCCGACGATGGCCGCCTTGTTGGCGACGCTCCAGCCGCGGACTTCCACCGAGGCGACCTGGCCGGCGGCGGTGACGCGCGGCCGGAACTCGAGAAGGTCCTTGCCGAACACGAGCTGGAGGGGATCGGCCGACTCGTACCCGCCCTCACCGGGCGCCGAGGCGGCGTGGCGTGGCTTCACGAAGCTGAGCTTGCCGTCCTCCACCGATACCCGATAGTCGATGGCCCGGGCCCGGTCGCTGAGGAACTCCCATTCCGACTGGTTCGCCTGCGACACCTGCTCGTGGACCATGCCGGGGTCGTCGATCGTGCCGCGCCCGAGACCGGCTCGGTCGGCGACCTGGCCGGCGATGTCGCCGTCCGTGACCTGGTTGTAGGTGGCCGTGCGGCGGCCACGCATGAGGCGATGCGCATGGTCGTAGCCCCGGATGACGAGCCGCGATCCCGAGGCGTCGTACTCGCCTTCGAGAGCCGTGACCTCGCCGCTGATGAGCGGCCGCGGCGACGCGTCGTCGATGGTCGTGGCCGAAACGCGGCAACGCGATCCGATGCGGACCCCCGTGTCCGCGATCGTGGTGCCGCGCGGGTCGGAGATCCGGATCTCGAACATGTCGGGAAGGTAGAGGTCGTCGTCCACCACGACCTCCTCCATGAGCGCGGCCACCGATCCCTGGAGTTCCTGCCCGTCGATCTCGACGATCGCCCGGCTGGCAAGCGACACGACCACGGTCATGCCTCCGGTACGGCCGCCAGGCGGCGCGCCTCCGCCAGCGACGGCACGAGCAGGCGCGTCCCCGGTGCGACAGCAAGGGGATCGTCGATCCCGTTGAAGGCGGCGAGAGCACGCCACAGGGGCGCCTGGCCGTATTGGCGGTAGGCGACGGCCGCGAGCGAGTCACCGTCGTCGATCACGACGCTCCGACGACTCTCGCGGGCGCCCGACGTCGGGTTCTGTGCGGACGGCTCGGTCGGGATCTCCTCGATCGTCACCTTGCAGGTGGCCCGGATCGGGACGCCGTCGGCGCGAAACATCGTGTACTGGGCGGCGACCGACTTGAGGTAGCCGCGGAAGCCCTGGAGCGCCCGGCTGACACCCCATTGGAACTCGACCGCGGGCGGGCGCGGCAGCTGTCGCTGGCGAGAGGCGTCCGTCGGCCGGGTCCAGCCGAGGAGCTTGTTGACGGATGTCGAGACGTCGCCCGCGGGATCGTTCCAGGCGTCGAAGAACAGTTCCATGTCCACGGTCTGGGGCTGCGAGCCGGTGAACTCGGGGTCCGCCGCCGAGCTCGCGGCACGAGTCGTGGGACGGCGCCAGGACGCCGCCTTGGACGTCGAGATCTGGGTCGGGTTGTAGTTGAAGGTGAGCGATCCGAGCGGCGTCATGTGGTCGAACGCGAGGAGCGTGGCCTTGGCGACGGGTCCGGCTCCGGGCATCATCAGGCCGGTCCACCGAGGAACCCCGTGTGAGCGAGCTCGAGCGTCTCGATCGCCGCCTGGTTCGTGCCGACATCGAGTGTCGGACCGGACCACCGCGCCGGGAAGACTCCGCTCAGGTTCCACGTCGCGACCGTCTCCCCGTTCGTGTCGCAGACGCTGATCCGGGCCGTCACGGGGGCGACCGCGGCCTGGACCGATGCCAACCAGGCCATGACCGCCGCCGTGTCGGAGGAGACCGGCCGGCTGAGCTTGATGTTGGCGTACTTCCGTCTCCCGGGCAGGCGGTGAACGTACGCGTTGTTGCCGCCCTCGGAGTACTCCATGACCTCGTAGTCGATGGCGAGGCCCTCGCACTTGGTCCACGTGCCGAGATTCGTCGAGTGGTCGATGGTCACGGCGAATCGGAGGCTGAGGCCCGGCTCACCCACGGGGGCAGCCCTCTCGTCCGGGCGTCGGTCGGAGCGTCATCGCAGGTCTCGCCATCAGACGTCTGCGAGCAGGCCTGCCCGCTCGCGATCGACGAGCAGCTCGCTCCCGAGGCGCTCGCGGAGCCGCCCGTAGAGGCGTCGTGCGAGGAGGTCGAGCTGCTCCTCATCGAGAGGCGGCGGCGCTCCGGCGGTGGCGCCCTCCGCGGACGTGCCGGCGACCCGATCGGGCGCCGGAGCGGCAGCGGACACCGCCGGGCCCGGGCCGACGGCGGGTGGGCCGACGGTTTCCGAGCCGGGTGCTCCGGCGCCCGCCGCCGCGACCGGCTCCAGGAGAGCGGAGGGGCTCCGCTGGACGCTCAGCGGCGCTGCCGGTCCCATCGACAGTCCGATCGGGAGTCCGATCGGGCGCGAGGCGCTCGGCCCGGACGCGGACGGCCGCGGCGCGGACGGCGCGTCGATTCCCGGACTGGACCCATGGAGACGGACGAGCGGCCTCCCGAGGCCGGCACCTGGCCCGCCTTCTCCGGGAGCGGGAACCGTTTGCCACGCCGGCCGAGGAGCCTCCGGCGCGACCAGACCCGGCGACCGCGACGGGATGTCCCGGGAAGGGGTCTCCTCTCCGGGCGACGGTCCTGCGGTGCGGTCGGCGCCCTGCCACCCATCGCCGATGGACCAGGCGAGTCCGAGACCCGGCATCGCGCTCGGGAACGGAACGCCCGTGTCGACAGGAACCAACGTGGGATGGCCAGCGCCGGCGTCCCCGGGCCTCGAGGCCGGAAGGGGACGCGTGACGATCGCGGCCCGAGAGCCGACGAGCGGCCGACGCTGCGGTCCCGCCTGCCGCCCCGATCCTGCCGTCGCCCCGTCGGTGGCCTCGCCCGTCGTCTCGGTGCCGCCCGCCGCCTCTTCCCGTGCTGGCGATGGCTCGCGGCGCATCGTCCCATCGCCCGGCTCGACGGGCGAAAGAGAGCCCTCCTCGTTCGTGGGGCGTCCGCGGCGCTCGCCGAGAAGCTGCACCGGAAGCCCCACGACTCGAAGTGCCTGGGGCGCCCGGGGCACTGCCCCATGGAACGGTTCGATCGCGGGCGGGACATCGCGGGCCGCGGGCCGCGGTTCCGCGTCGGATGCGAGGTCCAGGTGACCGCGTCCCATCGTCGAGCGCACCGTCGCGCGCTGGATCCCGACCGGCGGCGCACCCTCCGGGCGATGGGTGAGCGGAGCGCCGAGCCCGAGTCGGCGGATCCCCCCGTGCAGCCGGATGGCCTCGATGAGCGGGCCCTCCGCGCTCCCCGCGGGACGCCGATCGGCGTCGACCGGCGTCGGACGGGTGGCCCCCGGCTCCGTCTCGACCGCCCGAGCGAGCGAGGTTCCTGCGGCACGCGGCGCCTCCCGACGTGACGCGCCGGCGACCCCCTCGCCGGCGGCCGCCGGCGTTGGTCCGACCATCGTCAGCGTCCGGAGCGGTTCGACGGCCTCGTCCGGGACGGGTGCGAGGGTCCTCGGCGACTCCCCCATCGGGGCGATCGGGGCGATGCGATCATCGTCGTCGTCCGCAATCGTCCTGTTCGCCGATGCCGATCCGACCACCGTCGTGGCGCGCGCCCGGGAGGGACCCGCCCTGAGGTCCAGCGCGCGGGCGGAGGCGGCATGGATCACGGTGGCCGGCCGGATCAACGGCTCGGCCAGGCCGGAGACGAGCCCGGCAGGCCCGTCCGCGGTGACATCGTGGGCGAGCGGTCTGAGGATGGGAT
This sequence comes from Chloroflexota bacterium, assembly GCA_015478725.1. NCBI lineage: Bacteria > Bacillati > Chloroflexota > Chloroflexota bacterium. Next base: position 19,361 of record JADMIG010000027.1, read on the forward strand.
CCGGCGTGCGACGCCCGGCGAGGTCCTCGACGAACTCGCGTGTCGCCGCGGTCAGGTGCGGCGGGCCGACGACCCGGGCCATGGCCGGCAGCCGCCGCCACGCCTCGGCCGGCTCGTTCCCGTCCAGCGGGGCGTCCGGGGCGGTGGGCGACACCTCCGGCCCGGGTGGCGCGAGCGGACCCCCGGGCGATCGGCGCAGGAGGCGGGCCAGTGACCAGGGCACGACGGGCTACTCCTCGTGGGCCGCGCGGCGGTTCAGGGCGACGATCTCGCCGATGAAGCGTTCGCGGATGCCGTGCTCGAGGTCGAGGATCTCGGTCAGCGGCCAGTGGAAGTGATAGGCGACGTACGCGATCTCCTCGAAGAGGCGGTCGACCGCGTACGTCACGATCCCCCCGGCGAACCACCGCCCATCTCGACGGTGAACGGGTGCTGACACGCGGGACAGGTCACGGCCGCCTGGGAAGTCCCCTCCTGATTGAGCCGCCGGTAGAGATCCTGGAGGAACGCCAGGTCCGACGCGAACATCGCCTCGACGACACCCGGGTTGACCTGCCCGAGCGTCCCGAGCCGCGTGACGACCCTCGAGAGGAGGATGACCGTCAGGTACGCCTCGTTCTCGCGGACCCTGGGATCGCGGAGGGGCTGGATCTCGTCGCGGGCGGTGGCGAGGCGCATCGTGCCCTCGCGATGGACCGTCCCGTGCTCATCGACGTAACCCCGCGGAAGCACGAACGGGTACTCCGTGCGGAGCCCCACCCCGGCCGCCTCCGCGGATGGCGTCGGCGGCGCGATCGCCATCATCTACTTCACCCGCTCGAACTTCTCGCAGACGATCGTGATCTCCTCCACGGACGGCGCGTTGTCGCCGGCCTTCATGCCGCTGAGGGACAGCTTCGAGACCCAGGCGGCCTCGAAGTTGTAGCGGGCCACCTCGAGGAACTCGAAGTCGTACTGGACGACGGAGCCGTTGCGACGGGCGTCCTTGAGCTTTCCGCCGAGTGCGGCCTGGTGCCAGTTCCAGAGGTCCATGGAGGCGTTCGCCGCCCGCTTGAGGGTGATCGTCGGCGGCTTCGTGGCCCCGATCTGCTTCTTGAGCGTCAGCTTGCCCTTGGCATCGACTTCCTTGACCTCGATGACCTCGATCTCGGAGGCCGTCCCGCTTACCTCCTGGAACTGGGCGAGCGAGACCCCGTCGATCTCGATCGAGAAGCGCTGCGCCGTCAGCGCGTCCTGGGGCAGATTGGGGATGCCGGCAGGCATGCGTCGTCCTCCTCGTGATCAGAGCGATGGCCGGGTCGACCGGCAATGGGAAGGGTGTGTCACTCGGTCAGCGCCGTCCCACCCGAGAACTGGGCCACCCGGAAGATGACGAACTCGGCCGGCTTCACCGGGGCGATGCCGACGTCGACGATGAGCTGGCCGGCATCGATCGACTCGGCCGTGTTGTTCTCGCCGTCGCACTTGACGAAGAAGGCCTCGCCCGGCGTGGCGCCGAAGAGCGCGCCGTCGCGCCAGACGCGGACGAGAAACGCGTTGATCGTCCGCTTGACGCGCTCCCAGAGCGCGAGGTCGTTCGGCTCGAAGACGACCCACTGGGTGCCCTGGAGGATCGACTCCTCGAGGTAGTTGAAGAGCCGCCGGACGTTGACGTAGCGCCACGCCGGATCGGACGACAGCGTACGGGCGCCCCAGATCCGGATGCCGCGGCCGGGGAAGACGCGAACGCAGTTGATGCCGGCGGGATTGAGCTGGTCGTGTTCGCCCTTCGTGATCCGCGTCTGGAGCTCGATGGCGCCCCGCAGAACCTCATTCGCGGGGGCCTTGTGGACGCCCCGCTCACCGTCGTTGCGGGCCCAGATCCCGGCCACGTGGCCGGAGGGCGGCACGAACCCTGCCCGACCGGCGACCGGATCGAAGACCTTGATCCAGGGCCAGTAGAGGGTGGCGTACTTCGAGTCGTAGCCGGCCCGGTCGACGCGCCACTCCTTGATCTGCTGAGCGTTGTAGTCGGGCGGCGAGTCGAGGATCGCGACGCGGTCGCCCATGAGCTCGCAGTGGGCGATCATCGCCAGCTGCACCGCCTTCACGGCCTCGAGGTCGATCACGCCGCGCTGATAGAGGGCCATGACGTCGGGGGCGGCGAGCATCGTCACCTCCTCGATCGCCTCGAGTCCCCCGAAACCCGTCCGGTCCGCGGAGCTGCCGGCGTACTCGTCCGGGGTGACGCGGACGGACGCGCTCGTCGAGCCGCCCGAGAGGGCTGTCCTGGTCGCGGCCGGCGCCACGTCCCCGCGTGCCGTCTCCTCAAGGCGGACGAGCCGCGAGGTCTTGGTGGCCTGGAAGACGCTCTGCTTGCCTCGCTTGAGGGTGACGTTGTCGTAGACCTCCTCATCCTTGCCGCGGGAGATCACGAGCTTGAAGACGCCCTCAGCCGGCTGGGTCGGCTCGGCGACCTCGACCTTGATGTCCTCGCCGGCGGCGCCGGCTTCGAGGGCCAGGATCCGGAAGGCGGTCGTGGCGGCATCCGTGGAGCTCGGCAGCTCGGCCCGGGCGACCGGGGCGCCGTCGTCGGCACCCACCCGCACGATGTACGCGGCGCCGCCGCCGTTGAGGAAGTAGCCGTAGACGGCGTGGGCGAGGTGCGAGCCCTCCATGAATTCGCCGAACGTGGCGACGAACTGAGACCAGTTGGTGACGAGGGTCGGCGTGTCGCCGGGACCGCGCTGCGCGAGGCCGACGAAGGCGGCGACGGCCGTGCCGACCCCTTCGATCGGCCGCGAACCGGCCTCGACCTCTTCGACATAGACGCCAGGTGACAGGTATTGGGGCATCCGTCGCTCTCCAAGTCCGGGGCGTGTCCGACGCGCGAAGCCTCGACGCTGATCGCGTCCGGAGCAAGGGACAGCCGGGCTGACGGGCGGGCCGTTCGCGCTGCCCGAACGGGCGGCCGGAGGTGCCCGAACGGCTGCCCGGGGGCGACTTGCCGGGGCCGCCGGGCGGCCCGACGCTGGTCGGCGGTGCAGGCTGGCTCAGAGGGCCCGATGATCGAACTCTTCGACGAGACGCTTCGCGATCTCATCCGGCGCGAGGTCACGAACGGCAGCCAGGTCGAGATCGCCTTCGATGCTCCGACGAAGGAGTGGGCCGGCCGCCGGAACACGCCGACCCTCGACGTCTATCTCTACGACATCCGCGACGACCTCGAGCGGCGGGAGGCAGCCTGGGACGAGCTGCGTGACAAGACCGGACGGGTGACCGAGCGACGACCGCCACCGCGTCGCATCCGGCTCTCCTACCTTGTCACAGCCTGGACCCAGCGCCCCGAGGACGAGCACCGTCTCCTGTCGGCCTGCCTCGCCTCGTTCCTCCGCCACGAGGCGCTCGGGCCGCGCGAGCTGACCGGTGCGCTCGCCGATCAGCCCCACGCAGTGGAACTGACGGTCGCCGCACCTCCAGGTGCGGACCGCTCCATCGTCGACGTGTGGACCGCCCTCGGGGGCGAGCTGAAGCCGTCACTCGACCTTGTCGCCAGCGTGCCGTTCGTCGTCGACCTGCACAAGGTCGCCGGGCCGCCGGTCCTCGAGACGCCGCGCCTTCGCGTCGCCGGTGACGAGGCGCGGCCCGGTGCGGCACCGCCTCGCGGGAAGGCGGCCTCCGGACTGAACGCAACGGAGGCGGTGCCCGAAGAGACGCGGGCAGGCGGTGCCGGCGATCACCCCGGCCGGATCCTCCGGGTCCGCGGCCGGCGCGATCGACGATGACCAGGCAAGCGACCACATGATCTCGGTGGCGCGATCGGGACCCGAGGCGGCGTCGATCAGAGCGGACCCTGCCTCGACGCCGACCTCCGCATCGATGGACGCCGCTTCGGTGCGCCACCTCCTGGAGCGCGTCGCGGTCATCGAGGCCCGCGTTCGCGTGACGGTCGCCGCCCGGCGCGCCCGCGACCCGGACGGAGACGATCGCTTCCGCGGCCTGTACGTGAGCGATGAGCAGGCAGACCGGCTGCTCATCACGGAGGCCGCGCGAGCGCCTGGCGCCGCGGATCCGGGCGTGGAGGCCCGTCTCGCGACCGCCGAACGGCGCGCGGACATGGACGAGCACGCGGGCGAGATCCTGCGGCTCCGACGGTTGAGCCACGCGTTCGGGCTGCTGCCGCTCGACCTCGAGCTCCTCCTCGTTGCTCTTGCGCCGGACCTCGAGCCCCGGCTCGAGCGTCTCTACGGCTACCTCAACGACGACGTGACGCGGCGGAGGGCGAGCATCGGTCTCGCCCTCGAGTTGTGCGGCGTGCCGATCGTCTCGGGCATCGGCCGCGCCCGCCTACGGGACGGAGCGCCGCTCATCGACGGTGGGCTCATGGTGGTCGAGGACCCGGAGCGCCCGTTCCTGACCCGTGCGCTGCGGGTCCCGGATCGCGTCACGGCGCACCTGCTCGGCGACGACCGGCCGGATCCGGTGGTGGCACCGCTGATGGCTCGGGCCGCCTTCGCGGGCAGCGACGACCCGGCGGCCGACGCGCTGCGGCGCGGCCTCGAGGCGGGCATCACCCTCGTCTACCTCCGCGAGCGGCCGGGCGGCGACGCGCGGGCGATCGCGGGCGCGATCCCCGGGCCCGCCGGGGAGGACGGGGACGACCGGCCCTGTATCCTCGACCTCGACCGACTTGCCGACCATGCCGACCCGGCGGTCGTCGGAGCGGCGGCGGAGCGGGAGACCCGCCTGGCGGACCGGCTCTTCGTGGCCGGTCCCCTCGACCACCTCGCGAGCCGAGGCTCTGAGGCGATCCGGGCCTTCCTCGGGCCACCCAGTCAGGCGCGGGCGGTCCGCGTGCTCCACGGCCGGGCCGCCTGGGACCCAGCGTGGTCGACCGAGGTCCCGCTCGTCCTCGACGTATCCCCGACCTGCAACGCGCGACGGGCGACGTGGTGGCGCGAGGCGCTCGGGGACACGCCCGGTGCGGCGGAGGCGGTCGTCGGCGTCGAGTCGTTCCCGTTCCGGCTCGGTCGGGACCAGATCCGGCGGGCGGCGACTTCCGCCCGGCTGGCGTCGACCGCCGAAGGTCGCGAGATTCGGACGACCGACCTCGCCGCGGGCGTCCGCAGCGCGAACGCCGTCGGACTCGAGCGGCTCGCTCGTCGGGTGGAACCCTCGGCTGACTGGGGCGATCTCGTCCTGCCGCCCGGAGTCCTGGAGCAGCTCCGCGAGCTGACCGACCGCGCGCGCTTCCGGGAGGCGGTCCTTGAAGGCTGGCGCCTCGGCGAGGCGTCGCGCGGGCGAGGCCTGACGGCGCTCTTCGCGGGCGATTCGGGGACCGGCAAGACGCTGTCGGCGGAGATCGTCGCCGGGGCGCTCGGCATGGAGCTCCACGTCATCGACCTGGCCGGCATCGTCGACAAGTACGTGGGGGAGACCGAAAAGAACCTCGACCGCGTCTTCGACCAGGCCGACGGCGTCAACGCGATCCTCCTGTTCGACGAGGCCGATGCGCTCTTCGGCAAGCGTTCCGAGGTCCGCGACGCGCACGATCGCTACGCGAACATCGAGACCGCCTACCTCCTCCAGCGGATGGAGCGCTTCGACGGCCTGGCCATCCTCACCACCAACCTGCGCGCCAACATCGACGAGGCCTTCACCCGCCGCCTCGAGGTCCTCATCGACTTCCCGCTGCCGGACATCGAGCAGCGGGGGCGCCTCTGGCGGCGACACCTCCGTCCGACCGTCCCGGTCGCCGCGGACATCGACCTCGACTTTCTTGCCGCTCGCTTCCGGCTATCGGGCGGCAACGTGCGCAACATCGTCGTGGCGGCTGCGCATCGGGCCGCGGCCCGCGGCGGGCCGGTCTCCATGACCGACCTCATCCACTCCACAGACCGCGAGTACCGGAAACTCGGCCACCTCTCGACGGAGGCCGAGTTCGGACCCTGGTTCGCAGCACTCAGCGGTTGACGGCGAAGCCGGCCGTCGGCGAAGGGAGGCACCCATGCGCGAGTTCGGATCCGGTCATCGAACGCCGACGACGACGCGCCGCCCTCGCCCAGCGTCCCTGGACGCAGCGGCGAGCACAGGGACGCGGCCGTCCCCGCGCGAGCCGTTGTCCGCTCAAGGCCTGATCGGCCTTCAGCGGACCGTCGGGAACGCGGCCCTCGACGACCTGCTGGGCGGATCCGGGGCGCCGGTCGCCGCCGTCGAGGCGGCGCGCAACAGCGACGGCTCAGCCCTCGACGAGGCGGTGCGAACGCCGCTCGAGGGCGCCTTCGGAACGGACTTCTCGTCCGTGCGCCTCCATCGCGGCGCGGCCGCAGATGCGTCGGCTCGTACGGTCGGCGCGGTCGCCTACACCGTCGGGGAGGACATCGTCCTCGGCGCGGCGGCGGCCGATACCTCCTCCCCTGCGGGGCGGGGGCTCCTGGCCCACGAGCTCACCCACGTCGTCCAGCAGCGGACCGGGCCGGTCGCCGGGTTCGACGCGGGAGGACTCCGCATCAGCGATCCGGGCGATCCCTTCGAGCAGCAGGCGAGCGCCACGGCGGCGCACATCGTGGCCGGCGACCGCGGGATCGCCGGAGCGACGCGTGCCGGAAGCGTCTCGGAACCAGTCCTGGCCAGGGAGACCGAGCTCGAGGCGGAGACGGCCGACTCGACGGACACGGAGAGCATCGCACCGGAGGTGCAGTCGGGGCTCGAGATCCTCGGGTCAACGACGGAGGAGCTCGCGGACGGCGGGTCGGGCGACGGCGGTTGGTCGGGCGACGGCGGCGACTCATCCCAGGTCCTCGCGACCGGCAGCGGCACGAGCTCGACGACCTTCGGCCCGCCGACGAGCAGCACGTACACCGTCTCCGGCACCTTGCTCGAGGCCGCCAACGCGATGGCCGCGCGCACCGAGGCGGGCAAGACGGCGTCCATCCCGAGCCGCGACACGGACACAATCGACGACACGGTGACCGCAGCCCGCGTGGTGGTCACGGAGGACGTTGAGCTGCCGAGCTGGGCGGATCGGGGCGGGGCGAACGCGGCACAACAGGCGGAGTGGGATCGCTTCTCCGCCGCCCTCTCGACGCACGAGGACGGGCACGTCGCCATCGACCGGAGGGCCTGGGCCGCGGCGCACACGAAGCTCGTCGGCAAGAGCAAGACCGCTGCGGACACCGCGTACACCGCGATCTCGACGAGCGCAGATCAGGCGAACGACGCCTACGACGTAGCCAATGGTCGCGGTCTGAAGCAGGGCACGAACATCAACCCGAATTTGGGCACGATCACGAAGGTCCCCTGACCCCAGGTGTCGCGGAGCCAATTTCCTGGATCGCCACCGGGTGACGCGGTCGTGGGGCCGGCGTGCGATCGAACTGGCGTCAGATCAACCCCTCCCGGATCGCGTAGGCAACGGCGTGGGCCCGGTTGCGGAGCTCGTGGCGGGCGGTGATGTCGTGGATGACGTTCTTCACCGTCCGCTCCGAGAAGTAGAGCCGGCGACCGACCTCCGCCGTGTCGTGGCCCTCCGCGAGGAGGCGGAGAACAGAGACCTCCCGCTCGGTGAGGCCGCCAAAGGTGAGTCCGCGGGGCGACAGGACCTGCCGCTGCAACCGGCCAATCTGCGAGAGAAGCCGGCCGAGGAGGTCCGGCGGCAGTGTGCCCTCCCCCCGCTTCGCGGCCCCGATCGCCGCCACGAGCGTCTCCCCGGTGACCTGGCCGCGCTGGACCACGCCCCGTGCGCCGGCCTCGACCGCCGCCAGTAGCGCGGCGTCATCGACGCGCCCGACGAGGACGACCACCTCGCGTCCGCCGGTCCGAGCGAGACGTACGTCCTGGAGTGTCCGCTCGTCGAGCTCGTCCGCCACGACGAGCTCGACCGTCCCCGCCGCTGGCGCGTCGCGCGTCATCACGATGTCCGGGTAGTCCCGGAGCTGTGCTTCGATGCCCGCGCGCGTCAGCGGGTCCGCGCCCGAGATCCCGATGACGATCCTTCCCTGGGTGCCCATCCGCCTCGTTCTCCCCGCGGTGCGCGTCCGCCGGTCCTTTGATGACCGGTCGCCACGTCAGGGGGAGTCTCGTCGGATTCCCCTTGCGGCCAGTTAACGGGGACCTAACGTCCAAGGCCCCGTGCGCATCGGCGCGGCGGATCTGCCCGTTCGGGCAACGCGGCGACCCGAAGAACGGGTTCCTCCGGTCGGGTCGGGGCGTTACAATCCGTGACGATGGGTGCGATCGTGCGCCTCGCGAGCGATGCCGCGTCGGTCGCGCCGGGCGCCGAGGCGGCGATCGCTGTCACCATTCGCAACTCGGGCACGGTGGTCGACCAGTTCGCCATCGACGTCCTCGGTGACGCCGGCGCCTGGTCTCACGCGGACCCGCGGACCCTCTCGCTCTTCCCCGGCGCCGAAGGCACGACCACCGTCCGCTTCGCACCGCCGAGGAGCCCGTCGGCCGCGGCGGGCACCATCCCCTTCGGCGTACGCGTCCAGTCCCGTGAGGACCCGGCTGGATCGGCGGTCGAGGAGGGCGCGCTCACCGTCGAGCCTTTCGCCGACACGTTCGCCGAGCTGCTGCCGCGCACCTCGCGCGGCAGCCGGACGGGCAGTCACGACGTAGCGGTCGACAACCGCGGGAACACCCGCCTCAACGCCACCATCGCCGGCAGTGACCCGGACCAGCTCCTCGACTTCGACGTCCGTCCACCTGGCATCGTGGTTCCCGCAGGGACGGCAGGCTTCGCCAGGGTGAACGTCAGGCCTCGGCGGCGCTTCTGGCGTGGCACACCCAGGTCGCGTGCCTTCAGGGTCGCCGTCAGCGCACCCGAACAGCCGCCCCTGACGCTCGATGGGACGCTCGTGCAGGAACCGATCCTCCCCTCATGGTTCCTGCGTGCGGTCGCCGCGCTCATCGGGCTCCTCATCCTCGCCCTCGTCCTCTGGCTCCTCGTGCTCCAGCCCGCCATCAGGAGCGCGGCGACGCAGGCGCTCGTGGATGCCGGAATCACCCCCGTGGCCGGCGGCGGTGGGGGCGGCGGGGGCGGAAGCGGCGGGGGCGCCGGGAGCCCGACGCCGAGCGGCGCGATCATCACCCCCGCGCCGAGTGGGTCGGGCCCGACCGCGACGCTGGCCCCAGGGGGAACGTTCGGCGGCCATCTCGTCGATGGACGCCTCTCGGTGGACGGCACGAATCCAACGGGCGTGACCCCCTCGAAGACGACCCTCTACGTGACCGACCTCGTCTTCGCCAACCCGAACGGCCGTGCCGGGACGATGGACCTGACGCGGGGGTCGGTCATCCTCATGGAGCTTCGACTCGAGAACTTCCGGGACCTCGACTACCACTTCGTGACGCCGATCGTCGTCTCGAGCGGAAAGTCGCTCGTCGTCTCGGTCACCTGCACATCGAGCGGCCCGTGCGACCCGTCCGTCTACTACTCGGGCTTCACCAACCCCTGACCGCCGCCGTCCTGACGCTCGCGCTCGGCGTGGCGGCAGTCGGTGGTCCCGCCGCGCCGTGGCGAGTATTCGGACCGGCCGCCCGCAGCGTTGCTCTCCTTCTGCCGGCCGGCGGTCCCTCCCCGCTCGAGACTCCGGGCACGACCGTCCGCGTCTCGCTCGACGCGCAGAACCAGCAGCTGACGAGTCCGAGCGGCTCGCCGAGCATCTCCGCCGACGGGCGCTACATCGTCTTCCGGACCTCACGACTGGTGCGGAACTTCGACCTCGGGATCGTCTACCTCCGCGATCGGGTCGGTGGCACGACGACCGAAGTCGCGCACGGATCGATCGTGGCCGGCGTCGCCGTGACCTTCTCCACCGTATCCCAGCCGGTCATCTCCGGTGACGGGCGCTGGGTGGCGTTCGTCTCCGGGGCCCCGAAGGCCGGTCCGGGGCAGCACACGATCCTCATCTGGGATCGGACGAACGGCACCGTCGGGCCGGCCATGCCAGCGGGCACGAGTGCCTCCGCGAGCGACCCCGCCCTGTCGTTCGACGGGCGGTTCCTCGCCTTCCGGACGCCCGACCCGCTCGTGTCGGGCGACACAAACGAGCTCGATGACGTCTACGTCCTCGACCGCGACAGCGGGGGGTTCGACCGCGTCTCGGTCGCGAGCGGCGGCGCGGGGGGCATTCGCGGCGTGAGCGGCGAGCCGTCGATCTCCGCCGATGGCCGCTACGTGGCCTTCACCTCGACCATGATCCGACTCGTGCAGCAGACGGTACCTGTCGGCCGGTCCCAGATCTACCTGCGCGACCGGACCGCCGGATCGACGATCCTCCTGTCGGTCGGGCCGGGCGGAGCGGTCGGAGACCTGGCCAGCGAGCACCCATCGATCTCCGCATCCGGCGGTGCGGTGGCCTTCGCCTCACATGCCACCGACCTCGTGCCCGGCGACGGCAACGGGCTGGAGGACGTCTTCGTCTGGTCGGCCGGGGCGCCACTCGTGCGCGCGTCGGTCGGCGGAGGCGGCGGTGACGCCGACGGGCCGAGCGTCGCCCCGGCGATCTCCGCCGACGGAGGCTCGGTGGCCTTCGCGTCGTCGGCGACGAACCTCGTGCCCGGCGACACGAACGACGTGAGCGACATCTTCCTCCGCGATCTGGTGACAGGCGTCACGACCCGGGTGGACGTCGCGGTCGGACCGAGCCAGGCGAACGGGCGCGCCGATGCGCCCGCGATCTCCGGGACCGGCCGCTTCGTCGCCTTCGAGTCGAGCGCGGGCAACCTGGTGACGAACGACACGAACCAGCTCGGCGACGTGTTCGTTCGCGATCGAACGCCAGCCATCGGGTTCACCCCTGTGCCAGTCGACTTCGGGGTGGCGGCGGCGGGGTCGCCGACCGCCACTCGAGCGCTCACGGTCACGAGCGCCGGCTCGGGGCCCGTGTCCATCTCGACGCTCGGTATCGCACCGGGATCGGCGGCCGGCTACTCGATCGTCAGTGATGGCTGCTCGGGCCTCTCGCTCCATGCCGGGCAGAGCTGCCAGGCCGTTGTCGGGTTCGCGCCCAGCGGGTCGGGCCCGACGACCGGCTCTCTGTCGGTACCGAACGATGCGCCGTCCGGGCCGCAGGCCGCCCCGCTCACCGCGATCGTCCTGCCCGGGCAGGGCAACGCCCCGACCATCACCCTCTCGCCGAAGGTCGGGCCGCCCGGGACCGTGGTCATCGTCTCCGGCACCGGCTTCGCCGCCGGTCAGCCGGTCAGCCTCACCTGGTCCCCCGGTATCACCCCGACGCCACTCGGCCCCATCGCGGCAGCTCCCGACGGCACGCTCTCGGCGCAGGTCCTCGTCCTGCCGAACGACGTCGAGGGCCCGCGGCTGCTGACGGCCTCGTCCATCGTCGCCGGCGCCTCCGGCGTGCCGGCCTCGGCCGGATTCCTCGTCGTGCCGCACACCGCCGCCCCGCCGGTGAGCCCATACCTTCGACTCGCGATACTCGGTCCCGAGCGGCCGCTCATCCTCCGCCATTGACGCGAACGAGAGGGCCCAGGTTCGTGGCAGGTCATCCCCGGCCGCTCGCGGCCTCGAGACGCTCGAGCTTGTCGAGCAGAGAGCTGATCGCGTCGTCCTGGACCTTGAGATGGGCCTGGATCTGCTGGGCCTCGTGGAGCGTCGCCTCGGCATCCTCGTACGTCTCGACGGCTCGCTTGTCCGAGACGCGCCCGAGGATGTTCTGGCCGACCATGATGACCGAGAGCATGACGAGCTGGATGAACGTCTGGCTGACCCACTGGATGAAGGTGAGCAACCCGCCGTTGACCGCCTGTGGCACGACGAGGAGGGCAAGGAGGGCGAACGCGTAGGCGCACCACATCGTCCCGACCGCCGTGGTGAGGGCGAGAGCGATCTTGCCGTTGATGCCGACATGTTCGTCCCGGGTGCTGGCCGGGCGGGTCTTCCTGCGCGCGGCGATCCGCGGGTGCGGCTGATGCTCGAAGGTCACGGCCATGCTCGATCTCCCAGGGACGCAGGCCGCCGGTCATTCATGCCGGCGTGACGCTGCGCGCATCATCATGCGCGGAAGGGAGCGACCCGAGGAGGCGCATCGTGCCCGTGACATGGAGGGAGACCGAGCGGCGGGCTCGGTCTCCGGTTCCAGCGACGGGTAATCGCGGGTCTAGTCCGAACTTCCAACGCCCGGTGGGCACATTCGAGCACGAGAGCGGCTGGTG
>JADMIG010000028.1 GCA_015478725.1 Chloroflexota bacterium
GGCTCGGGCTCGGGCTTCGGCTCGGGCTCGGGCTCGGGCTTCGGCTCGGGCTCGGGCTTCGGCTCGGGCTCGGGCTCGGGCTCGGGCTCGGGCTCGGGCTCGGGCTTCGGCTCGGGCTCGGGCTCGGGCTCGGGCTCGGGCTCGGGCTCGGGCTTCGGCTCGGGCTCGGGCTTCGGCTCGGGCTCATCGACGGGCACCGGTCCACCCGGCTCATCCGTGGCGGACGCCGGCGCCCCGGCGGCCTTCTCGGACGCGGCGAGCTGATCCCGGACCTGGGCGAAGGCGGCGGCGAGCGTGTTGTCGATGCCGCCCTCCGGCTCCTGCACGGCGTCCGACATCGAGTAGCTCCGCTCGGTACGCGGTCGCCGCTCGGTCCGTTCCGCCCGCTCCGTCCTCGGTGCCGGAGCGACCGGCTCGGGCCGCGCCGGCGGCTCCTCCGCCTGCTTCAGGCTGAGCCCGAGGCGATGCCGCTCGGAGTCGAGGGAGATGATCTTGAGCTTGAGCGTCTGACCTTCGTGCACGACGTCGCCCGGATGCGCCACGCGCTGGTGGGACAGCTCGCTGATATGGATGAGACCCTCGAGCCCGTCGCGCACCCGCACGAAGGCACCGAAGTTCACGAGCTTCGTCACCGTGCCGTCGATGATGTCGCCGACGTTGTAGTCGGCTACCGTCGAGTGCCACGGGTCCGGCTGGAGGCGCCGGATCGAAAGGCTGATCCGACCTCGCTCGTGGTTGATGTCGATGACCTCGGCCTCGACCTCCTCGCCGACCTTGTAGCCGGCCTCGGGGTTGTTGACCTTGTTCCACGAGAGCTCGCTCTTGTGGACGAGCCCATCGATCCCGCCGAGGTCGATGAACACGCCGAACGGCGCGATCGAGCGGACGGTCCCCGTGACCTTCTGGTTCACCTGGAGACTGCTGAACAGCTCGTCGCGCTTCTCGCGACGCTCCTCGTACAGGGCCACCTTCTCGGACAGGATGAGCCGGTTCGCCTTGCGGTTGACCTCGAGGATCTTGAGGCGAAGCTTCCGCCCCACGAAGGGCATGAGCTTTTCCGCGATCTCCTGTGCCGCATCGCGCGGCTGATCGTTCTGCGGGCGCCGCGGGAAGTCGACGATCTGGCTGATCGGCACGAAGCCGCGGATGCCGCAGTCGACGATGAGGCCGCCCTTGTTATGGTCGATGACCGGCGCCTCGATGATCACCCCGGCCTCGAACTGCTCCTGCATGGCCCGCCACTTGCGCTCGAGCCCGGCGCGACGCAGGGAAAGGACGACGTGACCTTCCTGCGACTCGGGTTGGAGGACATAGACGAGCACGGTGTCACCGACGTTGAGGGCAGGCGACGACTCCGCATTGCGGCCGTAGAGCTCGCGATTCGAGACGACTCCCTCGCTCTTCGCACCGATGTCGACGAGGATCTCGTCCTTGTCGATGCGTACGACGGTGCCCTCGACGACATCGCCGTGCTTGAAGCTCTTGATATCCGAGTCCTGCTCGGCGAGGAGCTCCTCCATCGTCGACGGCTCGGGGCCCGACCTCGCCGCAGACCGGGGCTCGGGGTCCGCAGCCGGCGCCTCCGCCATCTCGGACGGACTCACCTCGCCCGGGACCGCGCCCTCAGCAGTGGCCGGCTCGTCGGCCGCTGCTGACTCAGCGACGGCGACCAGCTCGGCCGTTGCCGCCTCCTCGGCCGTTGCCGGCTCCCCGGTTGCTGCCGGCTCCTCGGCGTCGGGTTCGGCGGAGAGGGATGACGCGGTCGTCTCCAACTCCGTCTCGGGATCATTCGCCGCGATCGTGGTGGCGGGCTCGTCGACGACGGCGACCGTCGCGACGGCTTCCTCAGACGCCGGCTCGGCGACCGGGGCGAGAGCCTCCGGTTCCGGCGCGGTCCCGCCCAACTGCTCTTCGGTCAACTGACGGTCACTCCTGTCTATGGATGGCCCCGGACAGGCGAACAGCTCGGGCGCCGCCCGAGCTGTCAGGATGATCAGCTGGTCCGTGCTTGCTGGGCCGCGGTCCGCTCCTCCTTGATCAAGGTCGGGAAGGCGTCTTCTTCTGTCCGGCGCTGAGGCCGGGAGAGTCTAGCACGGGGTCACCGCCGCTACAATTCGGATCCGATGCCCGAACTCCCCGACCTGACCATCGTCGCGGAGGCGTTCGACGCAGCGCTCAGCGGTCGCCTCGTTGTCGGCGCCCGAGCCCTCGCCCCCCTCGCACTCCGCGGTACGCCCGCCGAGCTCGCAGGGCTCGTGGACCAGACGGTTACCGGGATCACACGGCGCGGCAAGTTCCTCGTCATCCACCTCGGCCGCGACCGGGTCGTGGTCAACCCGATGCTCACCGGTCGGTTCCAGCTCGCGGGACCAGAGGAACGCCTTCCACCCAAGACCGCGGTCATCCTGCGGTTCGCCCGTCGGCAGGGCGGCCCCACCGCTCCGGCGCCCTGGACCGCGGGCGCAGCCTGGATGCCGGCCGACACGGCCGAGGTCGAGGTCCGCTATCGCGATCCGACCCAGATGGGAAAGGTGTATCTGCTGCCCGCCGGGATCGATCGCCCGGTTCCCGGCCAGGGGGTGGGCGAACAGGGTCCGGACGCGGATGACTCTGCACTCACGCTCGTCGAGTGGCGGAGCCGGATCCGGCGTCACCCGGGCGAACTGAAGAACCTCCTGCGCAACCAGGCGTTCGTCGCCGGGATCGGCAACGCGTACAGCGATGAGATCCTCCACGCCGCCCGGCTGCTCCCGTTCCGAAAGCGGTCCAGCCTTGCGGCCGAGGAGGTCGACGCGCTCTACGAGGCGACCCGCGCGACCCTGGCCCGAGCTCTCGACGTCCTGCGCGTGCGCGTCCCGCCGACATTCGAACGCCAGGTGCGCGACTTCCTCGCCGTCCACGACAAGGGTGGCGAGCCGTGCCCGCGGTGCGGGACCAGGATCACCGAGATCCGTCCCGGCGGATCGATCACCTCGTACTGTCGCGGCTGCCAGCGCTGATCGATCCTTCACCGGCCGCCTCCGTCACCGGATCTTCAGGACCTGACCCGGGTGGATGAGGCTCGGATCCGCGAGTCCGTTCAGCGCCTGGATCGCCGCGGCGGTCGTACCGAACCTCGCGGCGATCGAACTGAGCGTGTCGCCCGGGCGCACGACGTACGTCACGGCGGCGGAGGGACTCGGACCTTGGGTCGCCGCACCCGTCGGCGCGGGGGTCGTGCTCGGCGTCGGCCGGGGGGTCGCGACCGGTCGGGGCGACGGAGTCGGAGCGGGCGACGATGCCGCTGGCGACGGAGTCGGAGCGGGCGACGGTCCGACACTTCCGACGACCGCGGGCGCGACGCTCGGCGATGCGGCCACGCCGACCGAAAGCGTGGCGGTCGCGCTCGGCGCCGCGATCGCCCCCGACGACGTGGAGGATCCGAGGCGTGCGAGCGCGATCGCCACCACCGCGACGGCCAGCAGAGCGACGAGCGCGAGCTGCCCGATCCCTCGCGAGCTGGTCGTCGCGACGGCCGGCAGCGAGGGGCGCACACGTTCGAGGAGCACCGGCGTGGTGGATGGGTACCGCCGTCCCGCGACGCTCGGCGGATCCGTCCGCACATCCGCACGCCCGCGCGCCACCGCGGCGAGGTACGTGGCGCACTCGGGGTGGGTGGCGGTCAGGCAGAGGCGTCGCTGCTTGTCCAGGGAGAGGCGGACGGGCGGCGCCACCGCCGTGCAGCGATGCTCACGCATCGGCATGGCAGCGCGCCACGCGCGATTCTCCGTGGCGAGGAACGGGCAGAGACGGGTCGGCGCGCCGGATGGTCCAGGTTGTCCGACCGTCGCGTCGCGGGGATCCGACTCGACGGTTGATCCTCGCTCGATCCCGGCATCCACGCCACGCGCTTCAGGGCCCGCGACCGTCTCGAGTCCGGCGTCCGTCGTCATCGACAGGAGTCTAACGGCGCGCAGGCCAGAGCCTCATGTCACGCTCGCGGCACCCGGGCTTGGTCGTGTCGGCACCTTGAAAACGCCAAAATCCTGGCGACGACCTATTTTCCCGAAAGGCTGCCCTCTCAGTATCTTCGGCGCTGGAGAGCTTAACTTCCGTGTTCGGGATGGGAACGGGTGTGGCCTCTCCGCTAGGGTCACCAGGATTCTGTGCGTCTGGATGTTTCGGCGGTCGCGGCGGTCGCGCTGAAGGCGCGGCCGGCCATCTCGGAGAACTTCGATCCCTCGTCGTTGTGCGCCGAGGCGCACGGATCATCTCGATGCAGCACTGACGCCTGGTCAGTTGCTGAAGAGGTCAAGCCCTCGACCATTAGTACAGCTCAGCTTCATCCGTCACCGGACTTCCACATGCTGCCTATCGAACAGGTGGTCTCCCTGCGGTCTTACCCGGTTGACCCGGTGGGGAACCTCATCTTGAGGCGAGCTTCGCACTTAGATGCTTTCAGCGCTTATCCCGACCGAACGTAGCTACCCAGCAGTGCCCTTGGCAGGACAACTGGCACACCAGCGGTTCGTCCACTCCGGTCCTCTCGTACTAGGAGCAGCTCCTCTCAAGTTCCCTTCGCCCACGATGGATAGAGACCGAACTGTCTCACGACGTTCTGAACCCAGCTCGCGTGCCGCTTTAATTGGCGAACAGCCAAACCCTTGGGACGTACTTCCGCCCCAGGATGCGACGAGCCGACATCGAGGTGCCAAACGGTGCCGTCGATGTGAACTCTTGGGCACCATCAGCCTGTTATCCCCGGGGTAGCTTTTATCCGTTGAGTGATACCCCTTCCACTCGGAGGTACCAGATCACTAAGCCCGACTTTCGTCTCTGCTCGACTTGTAGGTCTCGCAGTCAAGCTCCCTTATGCCTTTGCACTCTTCGGCTGGTTTCCATTCAGCCTGAGGGAACCTTTGGGCGCCTCCGTTACTCTTTAGGAGGCGACCGCCCCAGTCAAACTGCCCGCCTGACACTGTCCTGCGCCCGGATAACGGGTCGCGGTTAGAAACAAGATCCAACAAGGGTGGTATTTCAACGTCGGCTCCACCGAGGCTAGCGCCCCAGCTTCTCAGCCTCCCACCTATCCTACACAAGCTAAATCTCGATCCAATGTCAGGGTGCAGTAAAGCTCCACGGGGTCTTTTTGCCCTATCGCGGGTAACCTGCATCTTCACAGGTACTTCAATTTCGCCGGGTCCCTCGTTGAGACAGCGCCCAGATCGTTACGCCATTCGTGCGGGTCGGAACTTACCCGACAAGGAATTTCGCTACCTTAGGACCGTTATAGTTACGGCCGCCGTTTACCGGGGCTTCGATTCAGAGCTTGCACCCCTCCTCTTAACCTTCCGGCACTGGGCAGGCGTCAGCCCCTATACGTCAGCTTTCGCTTTCGCAGAGACCTGTGTTTTTGCTAAACAGTCGCCTGGGCCTTTTCACTGCGGCTTCGATCGACCACTGCAAGCAGCGGCCTCGAAGCGCCCCTTATCCCGAAGTTACGGGGCCATGTTGCCGAGTTCCTTAACGAGGGTTCTCCCGATCGCCTTGGTATTCTCTACCCGCCTACCTGTGTCGGATTGCGGTACGGACACCTTGGATCTCGCTAGACACTTTTCTTGCCAGCTCGGCTCACTCGAATCGGGGCATGCGCCCCTCTCATTCGCTGCTCGGGGTTGAAACTGAGGGGACGGATTTACCTGTCCCCTCCCCCTACCGGCTTAGACGCGTATAGCCAAAAACGCGCTCGAGCTACCGTGCCGTGTCATGCCCTTGCTCTCACCTGGGCTCGGCTCCCGGACTCGACCGACTTTCGTCGGCCAACCTCCGTTCACCTACCCCCAGGCGACACCTTGCGGTGCACACGATCCTTGGTGGTTCCGGAATATCAACCGGATGTCCATCGCCTACGACGTTCGTCCTCGGCTTAGGCCCGACTAACCCTGAGCGGACAAGCCTTCCTCAGGAAACCTTAGGCTTACGGCGTGTGAGATTCTCACTCACATTGCGCTACTCATGCCGACATTCGCACTTCCGTCCACTCCAGCCGTCCTCACGGTCGACCTTCACTGCTGACGGAACGCTCCCCTACCACTCCCCGACCGGCAAGCCGATCGAGAAGTCCGTAGCTTCGGTACCAAGCTTGAGCCCCGCTGAATTTTCGGCGCAGATCCACTTGACCAGTGAGCTGTTACGCACTCTTTCAATGATGGCTGCTTCTGAGCCAACATCCTGGTTGTCGATGCAGATCCACATCCTTTACCACTTAGCTTGGATTTAGGGACCTTAGCTGACGGTCCGGACTGTTTTCCTCTTGACCACGAAGCTTAGCCCTCGCAGTCTGACTCCCGGGCTCTTGAATCGCGGGATTCGGAGTTTGGTTGGGTTTGGTAAGCGGGAAGCCCCCTAGCCCATCCAGTGCTCTACCCCCGTGATTGAACGCCCGAGGCTAGCCCTAAAGCTATTTCGGGGAGAACCAGCTATCTCCGAGTTCGATTGGCATTTCACCGCTATCCACAGCTCATCCCCTAGCTTTTCAACGCTAGTGAGTTCGGGCCTCCACGGGACATTACTCCCGCTTCACCCTGGCCATGGATAGGTCACTCGGTTTCGGGTCTACTGCACGCGACTCGACGCCCTGTTCAGACTCGCTTTCGCTCCGGCTCCGTCCTTCGCGGACTTAACCTCGCCACGTGCACGTAACTCGTCGGCTCATTCTTCAAAAGGCACGCCATCAGGCTACCGATCACTCGGCAACACCCTCTGACTGCTTGTAGGCACGAGGTTTCAGGTACTATTTCACTCCCCTTCCGGGGTGCTTTTCACCTTTCCCTCACGGTACTTGTTCACTATCGGTCGCCAAGAGTATTTAGCCTTGGACGGTGGTCCGCCCAGATTCCCACATGAGAGACCTTCCACGTGGTACTCAGGTGGCCGATCACGGAGACCATCTCGCTTTCGCCTACGGGGCTGTCACCCTCTCTGGCCGGCCTTTCCTGACCGGTTCGACTAGCGAATGGTTTTGTGACTCCGCCGAGACCCGGCAGGGCCTCGAAGATCGACTCCTACAACCCCCACTCAGAAACGGCTGCCGCCTATCGCGCTGAGTGGGTTTGGGCATGTTCCCGTTTCGCTCGCCACTACTCAGGGAATGTATCTCTTTTCCTCCAGCTACTGAGATGTTTCAGTTCGCTGGCTTACCTCCTCCTGGCCTATTTGGTTCAGCCAGGGGTGACTGGGCATGACCCCAGACGGGTTTCCCCATTCGGACATCTCCGGATCAACGTCTGCTCGCGACTCCCCGAAGCTTTTCGCAGCCTGCCACGTCCTTCATCGGCTCTTGGCGCCAAGGCATCCACCCCGTGCCCTTTGTAGCTTGACCCCCCTCAGCACCTGGCCAGGACGGCCAGCGCGATGAGCGGGGATCGGGATGATCCTTCTAACGACTCGGCGAAATCGAAGTTCTTCGATTGCCGAAACATATCCAGTTGGTAAGGTGCGACCGAGTCATCGGTCTCCATCCCGGCGCTGCGTCGAGATGTCCCAGCGATCCGCTGGTCGGTGGCCTTCACGTCGCGGACGGCAAGGACACGGATCAGGGGCTCGCTCGGGGGCCGGACGCGGGACGACGGCTCGAGAGCCAGTTCTCAAGCCGTCGACGTGGACAGCGCCTGGGGACCCGAGGGTCGTCTCGGGGTTCGACCCGAGCTCTTCAATTCATCGTTTGTGCTGTCTCGTTCAGTGCGAGGATCCTCCAGACGATCCCAGCGGCCGGGCGAATGGTGGAGACGAGGAGACTCGAACTCCTGACCCTCTCCTTGCAAAGGAGATGCTCTGCCGGCTGAGCTACGTCCCCGTTGCCTTGACCGTGGACGGACGTGGTGGGCGTTTCTGGACTCGAACCAGAGACCTCTGCCTTATCAGGGCAGTGCTCTAACCAGCTGAGCTAAACGCCCGCCGTGGCGGTGCCGACCGCGATGGCCGACACATGTGTCGCCGCCGGCGGCTGCACCATCAACCCTTGAAGAGTGGCAGGAAACCCGTCTCGATGTCCGTACGGTTCGGTGTGTTTCGCCAAGGTCGCGATCGGTCTGTGAACCGGTCCCGAAGGACCGCTCCACCGCGCCCCACCCATGGCGGGGGACACGAATGACCGTGCGATCAACCTGGAAGTCTTGAGCGCCGGCACCCCACCGAGGGTTCCGACTGACGACTCCCTAGAAAGGAGGTGATCCAGCCGCACCTTCCGGTACGGCTACCTTGTTACGACTTCGTCCCAATCACCGATCCCACCTTCGACGGCTGCCTCCTTGCGGTTGGCCCACCGGCTTCGGGTGTTACCAGCTTTCATGACGTGACGGGCGGTGTGTACAAGGCCCGGGAACATATTCACCGCCGTGTGCTGACCGGCGGTTACTAGCAACTCCGGCTTCACGCAGGCGAGTTGCAGCCTACGATCCGAACTGAGACCGGCTTTAAGGGATTCGCTCCACCTCGCGGTTTCGCAGCCCGTTGTACCGGCCATTGTAGCGTGGGTGTAGCCCAGGACGTAAGGGCCATGCTGACTTGACGTCATCCCCACCTTCCTCCGAGTTTCTCTCGGCAGTCCCGTGTGAGTGATACAACACACAGTAGGGGTTGCGCTCGTTGCGGGACTTAACCCAACATCTCACGACACGAGCTGACGACAGCCATGCAACACCTGTGGCCAGGCCCCTTGCGGGGAGACGACGTTTCCGCCGTTGTCCTGGTCATGTCAAGCCCTGGTAAGGTTCTTCGCGTTGCGTCGAATTAAACCCCACGCTCCGCTGCTTGTGCGGGCCCCCGTCAATTCCTTTGAGTTTTAGCCTTGCGGCCGTACTCCCCAGGCGGGACACTTAATGCGTTAGCTTCGGCACTGGCGGGGTTGATACCACCAACACCTAGTGTCCATCGTTTACGGCTAGGACTACCGGGGTATCTAATCCCGTTTGCTCCCCTAGCTTTCGCGCCTCAGCGTCAAGAACAGGCCAGGAAGTCGCCTTCGCCACTGGTGTTCCTCCCGATATCTACGCATTTCACCACTACACCGGGAATTCCACTTCCCTCTCCTGCCTTCCAGTCGATCAGTATCGAGTGACCCTCCCCAGTTGAGCCGGGGGCTTTCACACTCGACTTGAACGACCGCCTGCGCGCGCTTTACGCCCAGTAAATCCGGACAACGCTTGTCACCTACGTATTACCGCGGCTGCTGGCACGTAGTTA
Source organism: Chloroflexota bacterium (assembly GCA_015478725.1). Classification (NCBI taxonomy): domain Bacteria; kingdom Bacillati; phylum Chloroflexota; species Chloroflexota bacterium. The sequence goes on from JADMIG010000028.1 coordinate 9,223, forward strand.
GCCGTGACTTATTCGTCAGGTACCGTCATTATCGTCCCTGAAAAAAGAGGTTTACAACCCGAAGGCCTTCATCCCTCACGCGGCGTTGCTGCGTCAGACTTTCGTCCATTGCGCAAAATTCCCGACTGCTGCCTCCCGTAGGAGTCTGGGCCGTGTCTCAGTCCCAGTCTGGGTGATCGTCCTCTCAGACCACCTACCGATCGTCGCCTTGGTGAGCCGTTACCCCACCAACGAGCTAATCGGACGCAGGCCCCTCCCGAAGCGCCTTGCGGCTTTACTGGTGTGATCGAACACACCACCACATGCGGTATTAGCCACCCTTTCGGGCAGTTATTCCCCACTTCGGGGCAGGTCACCCACGCGTTACTCAGCCGTCCGCCACTAACGACCAGAGCGAACCCCGATCGTCCGTTTGACTTGCATGTCTCATGCACGCCGCCAGCGTTTATCCTGAGCCAGGATCAAACTCTCCAAAAAGTGCACGACCTTGCGGCCGTGACGAGTCTCGAAGGGTCTGTCCGTTCGCACATCCTTCCGGATTTCCTACCACTCTTCAGTTGTTAAGGTGCAGCGCCCCGATGGCGTGACCGCCACCGGCGCAGAGCCCCAAGGATGAGGCTTCGGAACCGGAGTGTCAAACCGAACCGCTGCCCGGGCGAGTCGCGCGGGCCAGACCTCGATCGACGATCGCGGTCCGGGTCGGAGCACAACGGAAGCGGATGATACGGATCGGCCACGCGGGCGTCAAACGACCGTCGGCGTGAGTACCTGCGACGCCCGGACGGATCAGATCGGGCTCGTCTCCACGAGGAGCACGAACGCCGCGGCGGCGATCCAGCAGAGGAGCGCGAGTTCCAGCGACTCGGCGGCGCCGAGCGGTCCGGTGAGCACGACGTAGAGGAGCCCGCCGAGCACGACGGCCACGACCGCCTTGGCCGCGCGGAGCAGGATCTCGGATGCGAGGTTGCTCACCGTCAGACGGCGCGACGGCCCTGGAGGGCCCGGATGAGCGTCACCTCGTCGGCGTATTCGAGATCGCCCCCGACGGGGATCCCGCGGGCGATGCGCGTCACCGCACCGACGACACCCGCAAGTCGTTCGGCGAGGTACATCGCCGTCGCCTCCCCCTCGAGCGTCGGATTGGTGGCGATGATCACCTCTTCGAACGGCAGTCCTTCCGCCCTGGCGACGTCGGCCCGGGCGAGGAGCTCACGGATCCGAAGTCGGTCGGGACCGATCCCGTCGATCGGTGAGATCGCGCCGTGGAGAACGTGATACAGGCCCCGGAATTCGCCGGTCCGGTCGAGCGCGAGCACGTCGAGGGGTTCCTCCACGACGCAGAGCCGCCGTTGGTCGCGGCCCGGGTCGGTGCAGATCGAGCAGAGCGGCGTCTCGCTGATGTTGAAGCACCGCTCGCAGAAGACGACGCGGTCGCGGACCGCGATGAGCGCGGCCGCGAGCGTGCGCGCCTCCGAGTCGGGGCCGCGGAGGAGCTGGTAGGTGAGCCGTTGCGCGGTCTTCGGCCCGATGCCGGGCAGCCGCGCGAACGCCTCGATGAGGCGGGCGACAGGCTCGATGAGGGGGGCAGCCACCGTGGAGACGACTACAGGCCCGGGATCCGGAGGCCGCCCGTCACGGCCGCCATCTTCGCCTGCTCGAGGTCGCGCGACGCGCGCAGCGCGTCGTTCACGGCGGCGACGACGAGGTCCTGCAGCATCTCGACGTCGGCGGGGTCGACGGCGGTCGGGTCGATCGTGAGCGATCGGAGCTCCTGCTTGCCGGTCACCGTGGCCCGGACGACGCCTCCGCCCGCCGAACCGTCGACGGTCGCCGCGGCGAGCTCCTCCTGGACGCGGAGCATCTGCTGCTGCATCTGTTGCGCCATGCGCTGCAGGTTCGCCATCCCCATCGGGCTCGTCCTCCTTTCAGCATCGGTCGACCGCGCCAAGTCTGCGCGAAGCCGGGCGGTCCTGCAGGCCTCGGCGGAGCGACGGTCGGCGTCAGTTCACCTCGCCGACGTCGGCGAGGTCATCGGCGAAGATCCGACGCGCCTCGGCGATCAAGCGGTCGGCGTCCGCGTCGACGGACACCGCGGGTGCGATCTCGACGTTCGTCGCCACGAATCGGACGCTCACGGGACCCCCGGTCCGGGCGGCGATCCCCTCCTCGACGGTGGCACGGCGGCGCTCGAGGGCGCTGCGAAGGAACGCCTGGTGCTCCGGGAACCCGAGTGTCACGATGCGGCCCTCGACGGCGATCGGGCGACATGCCGTGATCAGTGGCTTCACCGCCGGCTGGGCGCTGAGGTCGGCGACGATCTCGGGCCAGCGAGCCAGGAGCATGGCGAGCGAGGGATCCGCCAGGGTCGTCGTGTCGGCCGGGACAGCGAGGGCGTTGGGCGTCGGCGTCGGCGTCGGTGTCGGCGTCGCGGAAGGGACGGGGGGGACGGCGGTCGCGGATCGAACGCCGGGCGACCCGCTCGGTCGCGGTCCAGAGGGACGTGGCGGTCGGGGAGCGGCGAGCACCTCGGCCGGCACGGAAGGGACCTCGACGGCGGGTGGCGGTACGCCGGGCGCCGAGGGCGGGTCGCGATCGATCCGCTCCAGCAGAGCGAGGTCGAGCTGGAATCGAAGACCACCGGGGCCGACCCTCGCCGGGTCGATCGCGGCGAGTCGGCGACCGATCGAGGCGAGCCGCCGCGGGGACCTGTCCCCCGACGTCGCGCCCGCATCGAGACCGGCGACGAGGAGCGCCCGGATCGACTCGAGGACCTGGTCGAGGAAGACCCGGGGATCGCGTCCGTGTTCCTCGAGCTCGTCGAGGACGGTCATCCCGGCCAGCGGGTCCGGCGTGAGCAACGCGTCGACGAAGTGCCGTACCGTGTCTTCCGCCGCGAGCCCGAGCAGGTCGCGGACCCGGTCCGCCGTCAGCCGATCGTCGCCGCCGGTGAGGAGCTGATCGAGCATCGACTCCGCGTCCCGCATCCCGCCCGCGGCGAGTCGGGCGATGAGATCCACGGCATCCTCGTCGCTCTCCCGGTCGCTCGACTCGAGGATCCGGCGGAGCTTGCCGGCGATCTGCGGGACCGTCAGGCGCCGGAAGTCGAAGCGCTGGACGCGCGACAGAACCGCCGGTCTGATCCCACTGGCGTCCGTCGTGCAGAAGATGAAGGCGACGTGGTCGGGTGGCTCCTCGAGGGTCTTGAGCAGGACGTCCCAGCCCTCCCTGATCCGCTGGACCTCATCGATGATGAAGACCTTGCGGCGAAGGTCGGACGGGGCGGTCGCCGTCCGCGACAGGAGCTCGCGCATGTCATCGACGCGGTTGTTGGAGGCAGCATCGAGCTCCGCCACATCGAGGGCGGTCCCGTCCCTGATGGCGACGCAGGCGACGCAGCGGTCGCACGGCTCGCCGTCGCGAAGGTCCGTGCAGTTGAGGGCCTTGGCCACGATCCGCGCCATCGACGTCTTGCCGGTCCCGCGCGGGCCCACGAACAGCAGGCCGTGAGCGAGCCGACCCGTGCGGACCGCATTGCGGATCGCGCCGACCGCGGCGTCCTGACCGACGATGCCGGCGAAGGTCTGGGCTCGCCAGATCCGATAGAGCGCCCGATGGGGAACGGACGGGATCACGGCACTCCTGAGGTCCGGGCTCGGCCGGCCCGGTGGGCTCCTCCGGACCGGAGTCCGGGGGCGATCGGCGCGGGCCCGCCCGACGACGACCGAGTCGCGATGCGCCGTGCACCCTCCGTCGATCCGGTCTTCTCGATGCCCACCCTTCCGGGCGACTCGGACCAGGCCGTTCCGCGGCACCCGACGCTCATCGCTTAGTGCTGCTTCCTTCCGGACCTGACACGATTCACGAGTCGCCGCTGCGCGGGACCCGGTCCTCGACGTCGTTCGGATGGCGGCTGTCGAGAACGGGGACCTCGGGAGGGGATTCAGCCCTGCTGGAGCGGATTGCAGGTACAGGGCACCGCTAGTTCCCCGCCTAGCACGGCCCGCGAAGCATACAGGACCGGCGGCTCGGAGCCCCGAGGTGGTGGCGGAGAGGGCGGGATTTGAACCCGCGATGGGTTGCCCCATACCGCATTTCCAGTGCGGCGCCCTAGGCCACTAGGCGACCTCTCCGCGGACGCGCGACGACGCGGGATCCGGTGCGTCCGGTTGCTGGCGGAGAGGGCGGGATTCGAACCCGCGGTGCTTTCGCACACCGCTTTTCGAGAGCGGCACCATCAACCACTCGGACACCTCTCCGCCGCAGAGGATACCAAAGCGGCCGCGGAGCCCCGCTCGCGAGCGCCTAGGCTCGCGCGGGCAGCGGGCCGGCGAAGAGCTCCTCCACCTCGTCGCGACGGATGCCGCTCACGACCTTGAGACGGCGCGGCAGGCCGGCGTGCTGGGCGAGCTGGAGGACGCTGCCCGCCGCTCCCTCGAGCGGATCCGGCAGGGCGAAGACGAGTGCCTCGACATCGCTCTGAAGCAGGGCCCCGACGCACATCGCGCAGGGTTCCATCGTCGTGAAGACCGTGGCATCGCTGAGTTCGGCGGTCCCGAGCCGGCGGCTCGCCTCGCGGAGCGCCACGATCGTGGCATGCGCGGTCGGGTCGTTGGTCTCGCGGACACGGTCATGGGCCCGGGCGACCATCGCGTCATGCACGACGACCACCGCGGCGATCGGACGATCGCCGAGCCCGAGCGCGAGATGAGCCTCGGCGAGCGCCTCGCCCATGAACAACTCGTAGTTCATCCGGCCGATCATACAGGTCCGTCCCGCGGTCGCGGACGAGGGGCGTCGAGGCGCTAGGATTCGGGCCGAACATCGAGGCAGCGGACAGCGGCGCTGGGTGGCGGGGCGGACTGGAGTGGAGACGATGGCACGACGGCGGATCGGCATCCTCACCGGGGGTGGCGACGTCCCGGGGCTCAACTCGGTCATCAAGAGCGTGACCTACCGGGCGACCGAGCAGGGATACGAGGTCCTCGGCATCCGGCGTGGGTGGGAGGGCCTCACCCATGGGCGACGCCTGGCGGACGGTTCGGCCGATCCACTGTACGCACGCCCCCTCGACCGGACGAACACGCGCGCCATCGACCGGACGGGCGGTACCGTCCTCCACACCTCGCGGACGAATCCGCGCACGATGCGCGAGGCGGCACTGCCGCGCTGGTTGTCAGCCGAGCAGCGCATGGCCCTCCGGGTCGACGAGGATCGCTACGACCTCACCCCGCTCGTCCTCGACCACATCCGCGAGCTCGGACTGGACCAGCTCGTCACGATCGGCGGCGACGACACGCTTTCGTTCTCGCACGTCCTCGTCGACCACGGCGTGCCGCTCATCGCGATCCCGAAGACGATGGACAACGACGTCCAGGGGACCGAGTACTGCATCGGCTTCTCCTCGGCGATCACCCGGGCGAAGGAGCTCATCGATCGTCAACGGACCACGCTCGGCTCCCACGAACGGATCGGCGTGTTCCGGATCTTCGGCCGCGACGCCGGCTTCTCCGCCCTCTTCACCGCCTACGTCTCGTCGGGCCGCTGCGTGATCCCCGAGGCGCCGTACGACCTCGACGCCCTCGCCACCCTCCTCGCCGCCGATCAGGAGGCGAATCCGTCGCGCTACGCGTTCGTCATCACCGCCGAGGGCGCGATCTGGCAGGGAGCGCGGATGGTCGACATCGGTGAGGCGGACGCCTTCGGCCACCGCCACAAGGCCAACGTCGGTGAGGCGCTGGCGGCCGAGCTCAGGTCGCGGACGGGCATCGAGACCGTGGCATCGGAGCTCACCTACGACCTCCGCAGCGGACAGCCGGACATGCTCGACCAGCTCGTCGCGACGACCTTCGCCAACATCGCGATGGATCTCCTGGCCGACGGAGTCAGCGGCCGGATGGTCGCCATCCGCGATGGGAAGTACGACCACGCGCCGCTCCCCGACCCGGCACTCGGCGCCCGTCGCGTGGACGTCGCCACGCAGTACAACGTCGAGCGGTTCCGTCCCCAGTACGCGGCCCGCCTCGGCGAACCGATCCTCCTCTCGACGCCACTGGGTGTCTGACCGTCGCGGTGACCGGCCGGCGCCCGACGGAGCGGACTGATGGACATACGCGGGGCGCATCAGTCGAGACCGGAGAGCGTGCGGATGGTCCGCGCCAGGTTCGACATGTCCTCGTCGCCGTAGCCACGAGCGACGAGTCCGTTCTCGAGCTGCGCCGCGAGGCCCGCGAGGGGAAGGACGGCACCCACCTCTCGTGCCATCGCGAGGGCGATACCGAGGTCCTTGAGGTGAAGACGGGTCTTGAACCCGAGCGGGTAGTCGTTGGCGAGCATCCGGGAGCTGCGATTGGCGAGGATCCAGCTCGACGCGACGCCGCCGCCAAGCGCCGCGACCACCTGCTCGGTGTCGAGGCCGGCCTTGATGGCGAGCACGAGGCCCTCGGCCACCGCGAGGTATACGCCGGCGATCACGACCTGGTTGACCGCCTTCACGGCCTGGCCGGAGCCCGCCGGACCGAAGTGGGTGATCGTCGTTCCGAGTCGTTCGAGGATGGGGCGGGCGCGGGCGACGTCGGCCGCCTCGCCACCGCAGAAGATCGTGAGGCTCGCCTTCCGGGCGCCCTCGCTTCCTCCGGAGACGGGCGCATCGACGAACCCGGCGCCGAGCACTGCCAACCGAGCGGCGAACGACCGGGTGGCGAGCGGACTGATCGTCGAGTGATCGATGACGAGGGTACCCGGGGCGATGCCGCCCGCGACGCCATCCGGTCCGAAGAGCACCTCCTCGACGTCCGGCGTGTCCGAGACGCAGATGAGGACGATGGCGCTCGAACGGGCGAGGTCGCCCGGGGTGGATGCTTCGGTGGCACCCGCGGCGGCGAGCTCCGCCGCCCGGCCGGGAGTCCGGTTCCAGACGGCGACTGGGTGGCCGGCGCGCACGAGATGGCCGGCCATCGCGGCGCCCATCGTCCCGAGACCGATGAACCCCAGGCGTTCCATGTGCCCTCCTCCGTCGACGGCCCTGCCCGGAGAGCGTATCCGAGATGGCCGGTACCATGGCCGGGTGCGCACGGACCGCATCGCGGTGGCGAAGGACGTCACGCTGGCGCTCGATCGATGGGAGCCCGCCGACGTGCCCGCGAGGGCGACCGTCCCCGGCCCGATGTTCCTGCTCGTCCACGGGCTCGCCTCCAACGCACGTCTGTGGGACGGTGTCGCCGAGCGGTTGGCCGCCGCGGGTCATGCGGTCACAGCCGTGGATCTCCGCGGTCATGGTCGGTCGAGCAAGCCCGACGCCGGATATGACGTGCCGACGGTCGCCGGCGACCTCGCCCGGCTCATCGAGGTGGCCGGCCTGGAGCGTCCGATCGTCGGCGGCCAGTCATGGGGCGGCAACGTCGCCGTCGAGCTCGCCGCCCGGCATCCCGCCATCGTGCGCGGGATCGCCTGCATCGACGGCGGATGGATCGACCTCCAGTCGGCGTTCCCGGACTGGGACGCCTGCCGGGCGGCGCTCGCCCCGCCCCGCCTCGCCGGTCGACGACTCGCCGAGGTCGACGGCTGGATCCGGGCCGCGCACCCCGCCTGGCCCGAGTCGGGGATCCGCGGGTCGCTCGCCAACCTCGAGGTGCTGGCCGACGGGACCGTGCGTCCGTGGCTGACGTTCGAGCGCCACCTCCTCGTCCTCCGCGGCCTCTGGGACCATCGTCCCGCGGGGCTCTACCCGGCCATCGACGTCCCGGTCCTCCTCCTCGCGGCCGAGTCGACGGCCGGCGCCGAGCCGGCGAAGCACCGGACGGTCGATGCCGCGTCCGCTGCGCTCCATCGGTCGAGGACCAGGTGGTTCATCGGCGATCACGACATCCACGCCCAGTTCCCGGACGAACTGGCTGATGTGCTGGCCTCCATGACGTCCGCGGGAGCGCCCCAATGAGCGGGCCGCGGATCCTCGCGATCATGGGCTCAGGGGAGACCGGGCCGACGATGGCGAAGGTCCACCGGGCGCTGTTCGACCTCCTCGAGCGGGACGCGCCGGCAACCATCCTCGACACGCCGTACGGCTTCCAGGAGAACGCCGACGAGATCAGTCGGCGGACGGTCGAATACTTCAGGACGAGCGTCGGACGGGCCGTCGGCGTCGCGACGTACCGAGCCGCCGACCTGCCGACGATCGTCACCGCGACTGCCGTCGCCCGGATCGCCGCGGCGTCGCTCGTGCTGGCCGGGCCCGGCAGTCCGAGCTACGCGCTCCGTCAATGGGCCGGCGGGCCGATCCCGGAGGCGCTGGCCGCGAAAGCCCTCGGCGGCGGCATCCTCACCATGGCGAGTGCTGCGGCGCTCACGCTCGGGATCGTGACGATCCCCGTCTACGAGATCTACAAGGTCGGCGCGGCGCCTTCGTGGCTCGACGGCCTCGATCTGCTCGGCCGCGCGACCGGGCTGCGGGCAGCCGTCGTCCCCCACTACGACAATGCCGAGGGCGGCACCCACGACACGCGGTTCTGCTACATGGGCGAGCGCCGTCTCCGGGTGCTCGAGCGGGACCTGCCCGAGGGGGCATTCATCCTCGGCGTGGACAGCCACACGGCACTCATCCTCGATCTCGCACGGGGCTCCGCCCGTGTCGCCGGACTCGGCGGGGTCACGGTCCGGGTGGCGGGCCAGAGCACGGTCTTCCCGCACGGGACGGAGACGCGGATCGCGTCCTTCGAGGCGGCGGCGATGGAGCTGCGAAAAGGGTCCGGCGTCAGCGGGGTCGCCGGCTGGTCCGGGCGGCCGGACCCGTCGAACGACGACGCCGACGCGGCAGGATCGACCGACGGGCCCACGATCCCGTCAGGGCCCGCTTCGCTCAGCGATGCGGTCGCGCAGCACGAGGCGGCGACCGCCGAGGCGCTCGCCGGCGGCGAGGTCGGCGGCGTCGTGGCAGGACTCCTCGATCTCGACGAGCTCATCGAGCGGCGCGTGCGTGCCGGCGAGGACAATCCGGAGATCGACATCTCCCGGACGACCTTCCGCGCGCTGCTCGTCCGTCTCGGCGATCTGGCCGGGCACGCCGACCCGGCGCCCGACGTCATCCTTCCGCTCGTGCGGACGCTCGTCGAGCTCCGATCGCGGGCCCGCGCGGCCGGCGACTGGGCGACCGCGGATCTCATCCGTTCGAGCCTGCTCGAGGCGGGGGTGGAGGTCCACGATGCGCCTGCGGGGTCGACCTGGACGGTCGGGGGATCGGCCCAGCGCTGACCGGGGTCAGCCGGCGACGAGACCGAGGATCACTGCGACCTCGTCCGCCGTCGGCATCCGTGGCGTGTTGGCGATCGCCGCGTCGTCGAGGGCGTCGCGGACGATCGTCGGGTGCACCTCGTCCCTGATCCCGAGATCGCGGAGCGTTCGCCGCTGGCCGACGGCGTCGATGAGGCGACGGACGGCGTCGACGGCCGCGACGGCGCCGTCCTCTGCCGATACGTTCGGGGCGACGGCGCCGAGGGCGACCCCGACGAGCGCCAGCTCGCGCGCCCGGACGGGGAGATCGAAGGCGAGGACCGCCGGAAGGACTGCCGCCAGTGCGGTCCCATGGGGCAGGTGACCCCGCGCGCCGATCGAATGACCGAGCGCGTGGACGAGGCCGACGCCCGTGCCACTCGCCTGGCCGACGCCGGCGAGGTGCGCGGCGAACAGGAGCCTGCTCCGGGCCTCGAGATCCGAGCCATCGGCGACCGCGCGTGGCAACCACTCCACGACGGTCCGGATGACGGCGAGGGCGATCGCCTCGGCGAACGGGTTGGGGTTCCGCGAGAGGAGCGATTCGAGGGCGTGCGTCATCGCGTCGATCCCGGTCGCCGCGGTCGGTGCCGGCGGCAGGCCGAGCGTGAGGGCGGGGTCGAGGACGCAGGCGACCGGGAGCAGGCTCGGATGTCCGATGTAGCCCTTCCGTCCGACCGCGTCGTCCGTGATGACCCCGAAGCTGTTGGTCTCCGCCCCGGTCCCCGCCGTGGTCGGCACCGCGACGAGCGGGCGGCCGGGCTCGAGCGCCGGATCGTCGTAGCCGAGATCCCAGATCCCGCCATCGTTGACGGCGAGCAGGGACACCGCCTTCGCGGTGTCCATCGCCGACCCGCCGCCGACGGGGACGACGACGGCCCCGTCCGTGCCGAAGCGCCGGAACGCGGCCGCGCCGCGCTCCACGGTGCGCGTGCCCGGATCCGGCTCCACCCCGTCGAACAGTCCGGTCTCGATGCCGCCGTTCGCGAGGGCCGCCCGCACCCGGTCGGCGACGCCGGCCGCGACGACGCCCGCGTCGGTGACGATGAACGCGCGACTCGCGCCGTTCGCAGCGACGAGCGCGGGCAGCCGCTCGACGGCTCCCACGCCGAAGCGGACGGTGTCGCGGAGGACGAGATCGATGGCGCGATCGGCGAGCAACGGTGGGTTTCTCCTTACTGGCGCATGCGCGTGCCGCTCGGATCGTAGATCGGGCCGACGTGGAGTCGCGCCGGCCGCCGACGACCGATGATCTCGACCTCGAACGCGGTGCCCTCGCCGAGCGCCGCGAGCGAGGCGGGCACATACCCGAGGGCGACCGAGGCTCGGCTGTGGTGGGCGTAGCCGCCCGACGTCACCCAGCCGACGACGGCACCGTCGTGCCAGATCGGCTCGTCGCCGATCACGTCCGCCGGATCGTCAGGATCGGGTTCCACCACGAGCGTCACGAGCCGGCGAACCGGCCCCGTCGCCGCCTCGCTCTCGTACGCGCCGCGGCCGACGAACGCATGGTCGAGCCGCACGTAGTGGCCGATCCCGGCTTCGGCCGGCGTGTAGATCGGCCGGTACTCGCGGAACCAGGTTCCGAAGCCCTTCTCGAGCCGGAGGGACATGAGCGCCCGCAGGCCGAAGAGGCGGACGCCGTGTGCAGCGCCGGCGTCCATGAGCAGGTCGTACAGCGCACGCTGGCATTCGGGCGCGACCCAGATCTCGTAGCCGAGCTCCCCGCTGTAGGAGAGGCGCCCGACCCGGGCGGGGATCATCCCGACATCCACCCGCCGGAAGTCCATGAACCGGAACGCCGGGGTCGACAGGTCCGTCCGGGTCACGGACTGCAGCACCTCCCGCGACCGCGGACCGGCGACCGAGAGGCCGACGAGCCCGAGCCCGAGGACCGCGAAGTCGACGCTCCCGTCGGACGGGAGATGGGCAAGGAACCAGCGGCTGTGGTGCACCTCGGCGACCTGCGAGCCGAACAGGAGGAACTCCTCGTCACCCGTCCGAGCGACCGTGAACTCGCCGATGATGCGACCGTGTGGTTCGAGCATCGCGGTGAGACCGATCCGCCCGACCGTCGGCAGCCGGTTCGTCAGCAGGCTTGACAGCCACGCCGGCGCCCCGGGCCCGGCGACGCGGTACTTGGCGAAGTTCGAGATCTCGATGAGACCGACCCGCTCCCTGACGGCCTCGCACTCGCCGGCGACCTGCGCCCACGCGTTCGAGCGGCGGAACGTCACGTCCTCGACCGGGGATCGGCCCGCCTCCTGGAACCAGAGGGCGTGCTCGAGGCCGAAGGACGCACCCCAGACCGCGTTCGCCGCAGACAGCCGGTCGTGGATCGGCGTCGTGAGGAGAGGCCGCGCGGCCGGGAGCTCCTCATTCGGGAACGTGATCCGGAAGCGGCGAGCGTAGTTCTCGCGGACCCGCGCGTTCGTGTAGCCGAGCGTCGCGTAGTCGCCATAGCGGGCCACATCCATGCCCCAGATGTCCATGCCCGGATCGTCTTCCACCATCCACGTGGCGAGGGCCAGCCCGACGCCACCGCCCTGCGAGAGCCCGGCCATCACGGCGCAGGCGACCCAGTAGTTCCGCAGGCCGCGGACCGGCCCCACGAGCGGGTTGCCGTCCGGCGAGAACGTGAACGGGCCGTTGACGACGCGTCGAATCCCGGTCGTCGCCAGCGCCGGGTAGTGCTCGAAGGCGACCTGGAGCTCCGGCGCGATCCGCTCGAGGTCCGGGCCGAGGAGACGCGGTCCGAAGTCCCATGGCGTCTCGACCGGAGACCACGGGACGCACGCCTGCTCATACGTCCCGAGCAGCATCGCCCCGCCCTCCTGGCGGATGTAGATCTCGCCGCCGAAGTCGAGCGCCATCGGCATCTCCCGGCCGGTCGCGGCCATGTGCGCCGCCACCTCCGGCATGTCCTCCGTCACGACGTACATGTGCTCCATCGCGAGGACCGGCAGCTCGAGTCCCACCATCCGGCCGACCTCGCGAGCCCAGAGCCCGCCGGCGTTGACGACGTGTTCGGCGTGGATCGTCGTGCCGCCGCCGGTGTGGACGTCCCACGTCCCGTCCGGCCGCTGGCCGAGCGCGTCGACCCATGTGTGGCGGTGGATCTCGGCGCCCGCCTGCCGGGCGGCGATCGCGTAGGCGCGAGTCACGCCGGACGGGTCGACGTGGCCCTCCACCGGGTCGTACAGGGCGCCGACGAAATGCCGCTCGTCGAGGAGCGGAAAGAGGCCCTTCGCCTCGGCCGGCGTGATGAGCTCGAGGTCCATTCCCAGGTAGCGGCCGCGGGCCTGCGCCATCCGCAGGAAGTCCATCCGGACCTCCGTGTCGGCGAGCATGAGGCCGCCGGGCAGGTGGATGCTGCAATCCTGGCCGGAGATCCGCTCGATCTCTTCGTACAGCCTGATGGTGTACTGCTGGAGCTTCGAGACGTTGGGGTCGCCGTTGAGGGTGTGCATGCCGCCCGCCGAATGCCACGTCGAGCCGGAGGTGAGCTCCATCCGTTCGAGCAGCATCACGTCCGTCCAGCCCGCCTTCGTGAGGTGGTAGAGGACGCTGCAGCCGACGACCCCTCCACCGATGACGACGACCTGGGCCGAGGACTTCACGCCGGTTCCTTTCGCGCTCGATCAGGGTGGACGACGGACCGCGACGGGTCCGCTCGACGGCTAATAGTCGGTGGGCACGCCGCCCTCGGCCGTCCGGCGGGCGACGAACGCCGCGAGCTCCGCCTCGACGGCCGGGTCCATCGGCGGCGGTTCATAGGCCGCGAGGAGCTCCTTGACGATCCGGTTCGCCTTGCCGGCGGCCTCCGGACTGCCGGCCTCCTGCCACGACTCGTAGTTCCGCCAGTCCGAGAGCATGGGCCGGTGGAAGGCCGTCCTGAACCGCGCCTGGGTGTGAGCCGCCCCGAAGAAGTGGCCGCCCGGCCCGACCTCGCGCACGGCGTCGAGTCCGAGGGTGTCGTCGTCGACGACGACCGGATCGAGGAAGGCGGCGACCATCTGGAGGAGCTCGGCGTCGATGATCATCTTCTCGAAGCCGGCGTGGAGGCCGCCCTCCATCCAGCCCGCCCCGTGCATGAGGAAGTTGACCCCGCCCATGGTCGCGCCCCACAGGGAGAAGACGGACTCGTATGCCGCCTGGGCGTCGAGCGAGTTCGCGGCCGAGACGTTCGACGAGCGGTAGGGCAGGCCGTAGCGGCGGGCGAGCTGGCCGCCGATCATGGCCGTCCGCATGTACTCCGGCGTGCCGAAGGCGGGGGCCCCCGACTGCATGTCGACGTTCGAGGTGAACCCGCCGTAGACGACCGGTGACCCGGGCCGGACGACCTGGGTCATGACCACGCCGGCGAGCGCCTCCGCGTTCTGCTGGGCGAGCGCCCCCGCGAGCGTCACGGGTGCCATCGCCCCGGCCAGGGTGAACGGGGTCATGACGATGACCTGGTTGCGGGCCGAGAACTCGAGGATTCCCTGCAGCATCGGGGCGTCGAGCCGGAGCGGCGAGCTGGAGTTGATGACGGTGAAGATGGACGGCTCACGGTCGAGCGCGGCGTCGTCCACGCCGCGGGCGATCCGGACCATCTCGAGGCAGTCCTCGTTGCGGCGGCGTCCCAGGCTGTAGGCGTGGATCGGCTTGTCCGAGAGGGTGAGGGCGTCGAACGTCGCCTCGAGGTGGCGGATCGACGGATGGAGGTCAATCGGCTCGACGGGGTAGCCGGCGATGAAGTGCACGACATTGAGCATCTGGGCGAGGCGGATGAGGTTCCGGTAGTCGGTCCGATTGCCGACCCGCCGCCCCCCGTCGAGGTCGAACGCGTTCGGGGCGCTCGCGACGGACCCGAAGGCGACGAAGTCCTCGCCGATGCGCAGGTCGTGGTCGGGATTCCGGGCGTGGAAGGTGAACGCGGACGGGGCGCTGCGGATACGTTCGAGGACCATCGCGCGGTCGAATCGGACGCGCTGCGAACCGGGCTCCAGGCGGGCGCCGGCGGCAGCGAGGAGGTCGCGCGCCTCGGCGTCGAGGAAATCCATCCCGATCTCCTCGAGGATCCGCAGCGACGTGTTGTGGATGGCCTCGAGCTCGTCCGCGGAGACGACCTCCGTCGGCGGATAGCGGAGGCGAGGCTGGCCCCACGGCCGTTGCGGCGGGAGCCGGCTCCGTTCGCCGCCGGCGTGGCCTCCGGCCCGCCGGCGGCGCGTCACCGCGGCACCGGTCTCACTGCTCGCGAGCGCTGCGCCGTCCCCGGACGTCGCCGCGCGGACGGCGTCCCCGTCCGGATGCTCCACGTTCACTGCTCCGTCAGGTCGATCCACGTCGTCTTCAGCTGGCTGTAGTCGTCGAGTGCGTGGAGCGACTTGTCACGCCCGAACCCGGACTGCCCGTAGCCACCGAAGGGGACCGTGTGATCGGCGCTGTCGAAGGTGTTCACCCAGACCGTGCCGGCGCGGAGGCGACGAGCCATCCGGTGCGCCTTCGCGATGTCGCGGGTCCAGACGGCTGCGGCGAGCCCGTACGGGGAGTCGTTCGCGAGCGCGAGCGCCTCGGCCTCGTCATCGAACTCGATGACCGTGAGGACCGGGCCGAAGATCTCCTCGCGGGCGACCCGCATCTCGTTGCGGACGCCGCCGAGGATCGTCGGGGGGAGGTAGAAGCCGCCGGTCGCCTCGCGGACCTGGGTTCCGCCGAGCTCGACGCGCGCGCCCTCCCGCTCGCCGAGGGCGACGTAGCCGAGGACGCGCTCGAGCTGATCCCGATCGACCATCGCCCCGAGGCGAGTGGCCGGGTCGAGTGGATCGCCCGGCGCGAGCGCCAGCCCGAGGGCGGCGACCTTCGAGACCACCGCGTCGCGGACGGACCGATGGACGATGAGCCGCGAGCCGGCATTGCACGTCTGGCCGGCGTTGTAGAAGATGCCCCAGCCGATCGCCGACGCGGCGGCATCGACGCTTGCGACGTCAGCGAGGACGACCTGCGGGCTCTTGCCGCCGAGCTCGAGCCCGATGCTCTTGACGTCCGTCTCGCCGATGTCCCGGAGGAGCGACTTCCCGACCTCCGTCGAGCCGGTGAACGCGATCCTGTCGACGCCCGGGTGCCGGGCGAGCGCCCGGCCGATCCGCGCACCGGGACCCGGGAGGACGTTGAGGACTCCCGGTGGCAGGTCGGCCTCCAGGGCGAGTTCGCCGAGCCGGATCGCGGACAGCGGCGACTGGGAGGCGGGCTTGAGGATGACCGTGTTCCCGGCGGCGAGGGCGGCGCCGATCTTCCAGGCGCTGATGATGAGGGGGTAGTTCCAGGGCACGATCGTCGCCACGACGCCGAGTGGTTCGCGGGTGACGAGCGACAGCGCATCCGGTCCGGTCGGGCCCACCTCGCCGTACCGCTTGTCGATCGCCTCCGCGTACCAGGCAAGGACGGCCGGCGGCTTCGCCGCGTCGACATTCAGCGTGTCGTGGATCGGCTTGCCGCAGTCGAGCGCCTCGACGAGCGCGAGGTACTCGAGATCGCGTCCGACGAGCTCGGCGAAGCGGAGGAGGAGTCGCTTCCGATCTGCCGGCGCGAGGTCCGTCCAGCGGCCGTCGTCGAAGGCCCTCCGCGCGGCCTGCACCGCCCGCTCGACGTCCTCCTCGTCGCACTCGGCGACCTCGGCGATCGCCGTGCCGTCCCGTGCCGTCATATCGCGATACGTGCGGCCCGAGGTGGCGGCGACGGACGCCCCGTCGATGACCGCGAGCGTGTGCGGCCGGAGGTCCCGCGCCCGGCTGACCCAGTCGGCAAGACCGAGCGCATGTGGATCCCGCGGGCCGGCGATCACGCCGCGTACCGTCCGAGGGCGCGCTCGTCGAGGGCGACCCCGAGGCCCGGACGTGCAGGGACCCGGAGGATGCCGTCTGGCCCTGGCCGAAGGGGTTCGGCGAGCATGAAATCCCGGCGCTCGGGCGTCCAGCCGGGCGGATCGTAGGGGAACTCGAGGAACGGTCCCCCGCCGACGCCCGCCGCGACGTGGAGGTTCGCGGCGAGGCCGATCCCGTTCGTCCACGTGTGCGGCGAGAACCAGCGGTTCCGCGCGAGGGCGAGCTCCGCGATCGTCCGGGCCCGCAGCATCCCGACGGCCAGGACGACATCGGGCTGATAGACGTCGAACGCATCGGCATCGAGCGCGGCGAGGAGGGCTGCCATCGTCCGCGTCATCTCGCCGCCCGCCACCCGGATGCCGACCGCCCGCCGGAGATCGGCGAGGCCGCGGAGATCCGTCTCCGGGAGGGGCTCCTCGAGCCACAGGACATCGAGCTCGCGAAGCTCGGCCGCGACGGACCGCGCCGCCGCCGGGTCGAGACCGCGATCGATGTCGCCGGCCATCCGCCAGCCCTGGTTGAGGTCGACCATGATGGCCATCGAGTCGCCGACGGCTCGCCGGGTGGCCCGGACCGCGTCCATCCCTTCACGGAGTCGATCGCGGTCGATCCTGATCTTGAGGGCCCGGAATCCCTCGGCGCAGAACCGCAGCGCCGACTCGGCCCGCGCCTCGGGGCTCCTCAGCTCGCCGCACGACGCGTAGACCGCGAGGCCATCCGTCGCACCGCCGAAGAGCGTCGCGATCGGGAGCCCGGCGACCTGGCCGACGATGTCCCAGAGCGCCACCTCGAGCGGCCAGTAGCGGCCGGCGTGGAAGTCGATGGTCTCGAGGGTCCGGACGTGACGAGCCACCGCGAGGGGGTCCTCGCCGACGAACAGGTGGGCATAGGCGTCGAAGCCGTCCATCGTGTCGCCCGAGCCGAGGCCCACGATGCCCTCGTCCGTCTCGACCCGAACGATCGTCGCCGGGAACGATCGGCGGGGAACCGGATCCCAGGCCGCATCGAAGGCGGGATCGAGTGGCAGGACGAGCCGGTCGAGCCGGATCCGGGTGATCCTCATGAGCGTCTTTACATCATGCATCCGATGTTGCTATTGTCGCAACCATGGTTGTCGCGTCACCCGACGAACCCGCAAGCGCGAGCGCGAGCTGGCTCACCCGCGACTTCGCCCTCCTCGACCGCCTCGCGGACGCCGAGGCCGCCGGCGAGACCGGGCTCGGGGTCTCCGCGCTGGCCGAGCTCAGCGGCCGCGACAAGAGCCAGGTCTCGCGGGCGCTCGGTCGGCTCGCCGACGCGGGCTTCGTCGATCGCGACCCGGGGACGCTCCAGTACCGCATCGGGTGGTCGGTCTTCTCGCTCGCTGCCCGTGCCGCAGGCGGTCGCCTCCTCGCCACGGCGGTCGGGCCGATGCGTGCACTGTCGGCTGAGCTCGGAGAGACGGTCCACCTGTGCGTCCTCGACGGGACGGAGCTCGTGACCCTGCGGACGGAGGCGCCCGGCCATCGCTATCGCGCGACCGGCTGGGTCGGCAGCCGCGTCCCGGCCCATGGCACGTCCGCCGGCCGCGCCCTCCTCATCGATGCGACGACCCCGGAGCTCCAGCGCCGGTTCGCGGCCGTCACGTTCGCCCCGAGCGGACCACGACCGCGCGTCCGCGATGTCGCCAGCCTGATCGAGGCCGTGGCGGCCGCGCGCGCGACCGGCTACGCCACGGTCGACGAGGAGTTCGACGCCGGGGTCGCGGGTGTCTCCGCGCCAATCCGCGACTTCCGGGGGGCGATCGTCGCCGCGCTCAACGTGAGCGCACCCAGCGAGCGCCTCCGTCCCCACCTCGTCGCGGCGGGCGAACGGACGAGGGCAGCCGCCGACGGCGTGAGCCGTCAGCTCGGCTGGGCGGGAGCGATCTCCTTCGGGCCGATCGTCGCCGGTCCGAGCTGAGGGCCCGCCGCGATGCGTTCGGCTACTGTTCCCGGACCAGCTGGGGAGGGGCGCTCGGGATGACTGCGACCGCCGGCCATGCCGCGACCGTCGAATACGACCACGTCAGCAAGTCCTACGACGCTGCGGCGCTGCGGAAGGGCGCGGGCGCGGTCAACGATCTCTCGCTGGCGATCCCGGCCGGCAAGATCTGCGTCTTCGTCGGCCCATCCGGCTGCGGCAAGACGACCTCGCTCAAGATGGTCAACCGCCTCATCGAACCCACGAGCGGTCGGATCCTCCTCGACGGCCAGGACGTGGCCGGCCGCGACCCGACCGAGCTCCGGCGCGGGATCGGCTACGTCATCCAGCAGACCGGCCTCTTCCCGCACCAGACGATCGAGGACAACGTGGCCACGGTGCCACGCCTGCTCGGCTGGCCGGTCGCGCGTCAGAAGGCACGTGCCGAAGAGCTGCTCACGACCGTCGGCCTCGATCCCGCGACCTACGCCCGACGATTCCCGGCCCAGCTTTCGGGCGGCGAGCGTCAGCGCGTCGGGGTCGCCCGCGCCCTCGCGGCGGATCCGCCGGTCATGCTCATGGACGAGCCGTTCGGCGCGGTCGACCCGATCGTTCGCGAGCGACTGCAGAACGAGTTCCTCCGTCTCCAGGAGACGCTCGCCAAGACGATCCTGTTCGTCACCCACGACATCGACGAGGCGATCAAGATCGGCGATCTCGTCGCGGTCATGCAGGCCGGCGGCAAGGTCGCCCAGTTCGCGCCACCGGCCGAGATCCTCGCCCACCCGGCATCCGATTTCGTCGCTCGGTTCGTCGGGACGGATCGCGGGCTCAAGCGCCTGTCGCTCTTCCGGGTCGCCAGCCTCGACCTGCTCACGCCGACGATCGTCCAGCTCGGCGACGACGCCGCCGACGTACGGCGCCGGGCGGCCGCCGATCCGCTCGGCAGCGCGCTCCTCGTCGATCGGGAGCGCCGTCCCGTCGGCTGGCTCCTCGCGGCGGAGATGCCGGCGAGCGGTCCCGTCGGCGCCGAGCACACCGTCGCGCTGTCGCCGCTCCTCGACCGGCGGACGACGCTCAAGGACGCCATGTCCATGCTCCTCGGCAGCGACGTCCAGGCCGGGATCGTCGTGGACCGTCATGGCGCCGTCCGCGGGCTCGTGACCGTGACCCAGATCAGCGATTGGGTGCGCCGCTCCGGCGACGCGCTGCCCGGCGACACCTCCGACGACGATCCGCCGGGACCCGAGCGGGCGACCGAGGTCGGGGAACCGTGAACGGCAAGCCGTTCCTCGACTTCGGCTGGATCGGCGACCACCTCGGGCTCATCTGGGAACGCTTCACCCAGCACCTCGAGCTGACCGTCATCCCGGTCGCCCTCGGATTCGTCGTCGCGCTCGTCATCGCGGTCGCGGTCCTCCACCGTCCTCGGGCCTACGCGATCATCATCAGTGTCACCGGGATCCTCTACACGATCCCGAGCCTCGCCGCATTCCTCCTCGTCTCGCGCTTCACCGGGCTGTCGATCCTGACGGCCATCATCCCCCTCACGACCTACACCCTCCTCATCCTGGTCCGCGGCATCGTGGCCGGCTTCCAGGCCGTCCCGCCCGACGTCATCGAGGCAGCCACGGGGATGGGGTACACCGGGCGCCAGCGCCTGCTCGGCGTGGAGCTGCCGCTCGCCGTGCCGCTCATGGTCGCCGCCATCCGGCTGGCGACCGTGACAACCATCGGCCTCGCGACCGTCGCCGCGATCCTCGGCGACACGTACGGCGGCTTCGGCCAGTTCCTCACCGAGGGTCTCCAGACGTTCTTCCCGACGAAGATCTACCTCGGGGCCGGGCTGTCCGTCCTGTTCGCCGTCGTCGCCGACCTCGTCCTCGTCCGGGTCGAGCGGTGGGCGACCCCGTGGGCCCGGGCGCGGGCGGGGGCGCGCTGATGCCGAGCTTCATCTCGTGGCTCGCTGACCCGGCTCACTGGAGCGGGGCCGACGGCGTCCCGACCCGAGTCCTCGAGCACATCGAGATCTCGGGGTCTGCGGTGCTCGTGGCCCTCCTCATCGGCCTGCCCGTGGGGCTGTGGATCGGCCATACCGGGCGCGGCGCGACCGCGGCCATCAACATCGCCAACATCGGTCGAGCGATCCCCTCGTACGCACTCATGGGGATGATCCTGCCGATCTCGCTCAGCATCGGCTCCGAGCTCTACTGGCTGTCCGTCGTCCCGGTCTTCGTGGCCATGACCGCGCTCGCCGTCCCGCCGATCCTCGTCGGCGCCTACGCCGGGCTCCGGGAGGTGGATCGGGATCTCATCGAGGCCGCTCGCGGGATGGGGCTCCGCGAGGGACAGATCCTCAGGGGGATCGAGATCCCGCTCGCCGCGCCGGTCATCGTCGGCGGGATCCGCACGGCCGTGCTCCAGGTCATCGCCACGGCGACGATCGGGGCGATCATCAGTGGCGGCGGTCTCGGCCGCTACATCTTCGACGGACTGCTCCTGCCCGACATCCCCCGGGTGGAGGCCGGAGCGGTCCTCATCGCGGCGCTGGCGATCGGCGTCGACATCCTGCTGGCCGGCGTCCAGCGTGTCCTCACACCCAGCCCGCTCCGGAGCCCGGCTCGCACGCCCGAGCCGCCGGACGTGCCCGGGGAACCACCGCCCACCGGCGCGCGCGCGCTCGTTCGCGCCATCGGCGGCTGACCCAGCGAGAAACCGGCCCGCCGCGCCGAGCGTATCGGTGCGTGGCCACAAGGAGGAGGTACGAATGCGGAACAGCCGCGTGTTCGCCATCGGGGCGACGCTCATCATGATCCTCGCTGCCTGCACGAGTGGCAGCACGCCCGCGCCGTCGGCCGCGGCATCGGCGGCGCCCTCGCAGGCGGCGGCGCCCTCGCAGGCGGCGGCGCCCTCGCAGGCGGCACCGTCGGCGGCCGCCGCGACGCCCGCCGCCTCGGTCGCGCTGCCGACCGTGCGCATCGGATCGGACAACTTCTACGAGTCCAAGCTCATGGCCGAGATCTACGCCCAGATCCTCGAGCACGCCGGGTACACCGTCGAGCGCCACTTCGGGCTCGGCTCGCGCCAGGCCCGGGAGCCGCTCCTCGAACAGGGTCAGGTGGACATGGTCCCGGAGTACATCGGCTCCGGCCTCGGCTACTACGACAAGACGGCGCCGACCGGCGACGCGCAGTCGAACCACGACAAGCTCGCGGCGATCCTCAAGACGAAGGGTGGCGGGATCGAGGTCTTCGGCTTCACCCCTGCCCAGGACCAGAACGCCGCCGTCGTCCGCAAGGACACCGCGACCCAGTACAGCCTCACGAAGATGAGCGACCTCGCCGCGATCCAGACCAAGCTCAAGTGGGGCCTCCCGCCGGACTGCGACACGAACCCCCTCTGCTCGGGAGCGCTCAAGCAGTACGGCATCACCTATCCGCCGGCGCAACGCGTCGCGCTCGCGGCGTGCGACGCACCGATCGCCCAGGCCCTGCAGGCGAAGACGATCGATTTCGCCTGGCTCTGCTCGACCCAGCCGGCGATCCTGCAGTTTGGGTTCGTCCAGCTGACCGATGACCTCAAGACGCAGCCGGCCGACAACATCGCGCCGCTCGTGCGGGACGACTTCCTCGCCAAGGTGCCGGACAAGGCCGCCTTCCAGGCGCTCCTCGACAACGCCTCCGCGAAGATGACGACCGCGATGCTCCTCCAGCTCGGCGTCGACGTCGCCGTCAACAACCAGGACATCGCGACCGTCGCGAAGAACTGGCTCACCCAGGAGGGGCTGCTCAACTAGCGCCCCATTCGTCGTGCCCCGTCAGTTGTTCGGCCCCCGGTTCCACCGGGGGCCGAACCATGTCCCGTGATCGCGGCGGTGTGACTGGCGCGCCCGGCGGGACTCGAACCCACGACCTTCAGGTCCGCAACCTGACGCTC
>JADMIG010000029.1 GCA_015478725.1 Chloroflexota bacterium
CGCGCCAGTCGGCACCACGCGCAATCCTCGATACAGGCCTTGTTGAGCCGCTTCTTCCTCGGCCGGGGCTTAACGTAGTAGGTGACGCCCCCGGCCGCGACCGCGACGATGCCGACCCCGATGAGGATCTCCCAGCCGTTGAGCGAGAGGCCACCATTGGAACTCGGCGGCGATGCGATCGACACGACGCCGCTCGGCGCAGCGGCAACAGGGCTCGCCGGGACGGACGGCGCGACTCCGCCGCCGGATGGAGTTGGAGCCGACGGTGCGGCCTCGAAGATCAACGCGGGGGTGTACGTGTCCCCGCCCACCGTGATCGGGATCGGGATCGAGGCGGCTTGCGTGGTGTCGCCGTTGAGCGGGCGCCAGAACAGCGCGAGCCCTCCTCCGGGGCCTGTCCCGGTCGTGATGTACTTCGTGCCATCGGCGCCTGCCTGGGGCTCGGTGTAAAAACCGCTCGCCGGCGACTCGGGCGTCTCTCCCCCACCGAGCGTCTTGAGAAAGACCTGCGACTTCGTGCCATCCGGAGAGGACCGCGCAAAGAGGAACCACGTCGCGTCGATCCACGACACGTAGCCATCGTCCGGTCCGGCCGTGACGGCCGCGGCGTTGGAACCGTCAACGTTCATCGTCCAGATCCGCGACCCGGACTGACCGTTCGCGCCGAGCCGGCTGTTGGCGAAGGCGATCCTGGTCCCGTCCGGAGCGAAGGCGGGCGAGCCGTTCGAGCCGGACAGGTGGGTCAGCTGTTTCTGGCCCGATCCGTCAGGCTTCATCGTCCAGATCTGGTAGCCCGAAACCACCGAAGTCGAGCCCGAGAAGGCGATCAGGCTCCCTTCCGGAGACCAGCCCGGAGTCCCCGCCGACATGGGTGGACGGGTCAGCCGAACGACCCCGCTGCCATCGATGTTCATGGCGTAGATGGAGTAGCCACCGCCGTCCTCACCGGTGTAGGCGATGCGGGTCCCATCGGGCGAGACCTTGGGCGAGTAGTGGGCGGCCGGGCCCTTGGTGAGCGCACGGCCACCCGAGCCATCGATGTGGAAGCTCCAGATCTGGGCGAGTCCGTCGCGCGTCGACACGGCGATGATCCCAGCCTCGATGCGGACCTGCGGCGGGTTCGCTGCGGAGGTGAGGCTCGCGCTCAGGAGGATCGCGAGTCCGGCCAGCAGCGGCGTCGCCCGGACCACCGTGGCGTTGAGACCCCGAGCCATGGCTGGCCTTTCGCGGCCGATCTCGCAGGAGCGGTGGCACTCGCTCGACGTCGCGATCGCGGCAGGCGGGAGTCTACTCCCCGCCTCTGGCCACGGATAGCCCCCGTCTACCTGCGCCAGCCATTCGCGCGGGGTCGGATCGACAGGCCACGCCCCCCCGAACGAGGAGCGCCGCCTCGACGCCACCACGATGGCGAGATCGTGTCTGTTCATGCCTCACTGTTGGCGAGGATCCACACGGCACGCACGTCCCTCGGTGGTCGTTTGAGCGAAACCTGACACGTCCAATGTGCCTTCGTGCGACCATCGCCCGGTGACGACGTCGCTGCCAGCCGAGTCCCAACTGACGATCGTGCCGCTCACGCCGCAGCGGCTCGACGATCTCGCCACCCTCTTCGACCAGGGCGGCGACCCCAAGTGGTGCTGGTGCGCCTATTTCCGCGCCCGCGGCCGGAGCTTCTCGAACTCCACGGCCGTCGAGAATCGGTCCCTTCTCGGCGAGCTCGCAGATCGCGGTCCAGCGCCGGGTTTGATCGCCTACCGGGACGGCCGGGCCGTCGGCTGGGTCAGTCTGGGACCACGCGAGGACTATGAGCGGCTCGCGTACTCGACGACTCTCGCGCCGCTTGACGAACGTCCGGTCTGGTCGATCGTGTGCTTCGTGGTCGGTCGGCGGGAGCGCGGACAGGGCCTCGCCGGCGCGCTCCTCGATGCCGCCATCGACCACGCCCGTGCCCACGGCGCGACGACCATCGAGGCCTACCCGGCCGACACCGGCGGTGATCGGATCCCGTCCGCGACGGCCTACAAGGGGACGCTCTCGATGTTCGAGCGAGCCGGCTTCACCGTCGTCGCGCGCCGACAGCTCAGCCGGACGACGCCGGTCCGCCCGATCGTCCGTATGGAGCTCTGAGCAGCTCGCCCCGAACGCTGACGCGTAGGATCTGACCTCCACCCCAGTCAGCGGCTGCGTTGGTCCTGCACGTAGAGCGAAGGTCCAGAGAGGGACCTGAGGAGCGCGGCCGCGATCGTGATGGATGTCAACGCGGCGAGCGTGGTGGGCGGCGCCGCATCAGGCTGCCGGCGCGATCGTCGAGTGGAGCGCACCGAACCATGACCCCATCGCTGTGGCGACACGCGGACTTCATGAAGCTCTGGGCTGGGCAAACAGTGTCAGAGCTCGGCTCGGTGGTGACCCGAACGGCGGTACCACTCGTCGCCCTGCTGGTCCTCGGAGCGGGCCCGCTCGAGATGGCGCTCCTGGTCGTCTCGGCGAGCCTCGCGGTGCTTCTCGTCGGCTTCCTTGCCGGCGCCTGGGTCGACCGACTCCGTCGTCGGCCGCTGCTCATCTGGGCCGACGCGATCCGAGCCGTGCTGCTGTTCTCGATCCCCGGGGTGTACCTCGCCGGCGTGCTCCGGATCGAGCAGCTGTACGTCGTCGTCTTCCTCGAGGGCTGCCTCGGGGCGCTCTTCGATGCCGCCTACCCGGCCTACGTGCCGTCGCTCGTGGGGATCGATCGGGTCGTTGATGGCAACAGCAAGCTGGCGACGAGTTCCTCCCTCGCCGAGATCGGTGGCCCCGGCCTGGGGGGCGGGCTCGTGCAGGTGATCGGCGCGCCGTTCGCGATCCTCATCGACGCCATCTCCTTTGTCGTCTCGGTGATCTCGCTGGTCCTGATCCGTACCCCCGAGCCGCCGCGCCCACCTCGAACCTTGCGCACACCCATCCGACACGAGATCCTCGAGGGCTTCCAACTCGTCCGCCGGCACCCGGTGCTTGTCCCACTGACGCTCCGGTCGATCATCGCCCACGTCGCCGGTTCGTTCTACGGCGTCCTCTACACGATCTATCTCATCGAGGACCTGCACCTCAGCCCGGTCCTGCTCGGTGTCGTCATTTCAGCCGGCGGCGTCGGCTCGCTCGTCGGCTCGTTCTTCGCCTCACGGGTGATCGGCCGCCTCGGCTTCGGGCCAGCCCTCATCTGGACGGCCACCGGCGCGTCGATCGTGGGCGTATTGACGCCGCTCGCAGGCGGGCCCCTGCCGCTCGCGGCGCTGATGGTCTTCCTCCCTCAGCTGATCGGCGACGGCCTCCAGACGATCGAGGGCGTGGCCGAGTTGTCGCTCATCCAGGGGGTCATTCCCGACCGGATCCTCGGGCGTGTCAACGCGACCCTCGAGGTCTTCTCGCACGGGATCGCCTACCCGCTCGGAGCGCTCCTTGCCGCCACGCTCGCGGGCTGGATCGGCGTGCGCGGCGGGATCGCCATCGGCTGGGCCGGGATGGCGGTCTCGATCCTGCTGCTCGTGCGATCACCGCTACCCCGCGTCCGGCAGCCCTCGGACGTGCTCGTTGTGGAGGGCTGACCCCGCCCCGCAGCTTTGAATCGGATTGTCGACGGCCGGCAGCATCGGGTGTCGAGCGCCGCTGAGACTGACACGATCAGTGGATCGTGAAGGTTGCCTGACCTATCCGAGCAAGACCAGCTCGCCTGGGCTGTGTCCGCATACACCCGCCCATATGAGGATGCAGGCGACAGGCGTGATCCGCCGGAACACGGAGTCACCCTTTCGCTGGCCGTAGACCCTCGCCGCTATGTGGCCCTCAACAGAATCCAGAGACAGGCCGTCGTCGCCCAACTTGCAGTTCATGGCGTCTCCGCGACTGGCGTGGCCTCCGGTGCGCCCGAGGAGGGCGACTGCTTCTTCAAACACAGCCCAGGGCAGTAGTGGCTGTTTGGCGAGGTTGCTGACCGTGATTCCGTTCTCAGCAATCGAGGCAATGAAAGAGCCTCCCTTGAGGAGGGGTATTCGGGCTGTTGGCCCCACCGATTCAAATCCGCGCTTGATCCGGTCAACCACCGGTGCGGCATCATTGCTCGTCCCGCGCATGACCGGAGGAAGCGTGGTCGCGTGCGGCATGCCAGCTGAGGGAGATCCGAGACCTCTCCTTCGGATCTCCGCAGATCGCCCAGCAACGTCCGTGGCAACGACCGGAGGGTCGTTGGCCGGAGGTCCCCCCAAGCGGCCCATTCCGGACCGGCGAAGGGCCCCTTGCCTTGAACGTGGCCGGGGTCCGAGTGCCATGTCGTACAGCCGGCCGTAGGCGAGATGCGTGAACGGAGGTGAAACCGCCTGATCCAGCGGACCGTTCCGAGATTCGAAGGCTGCGAGGTCTTCAGCCACGCCCTCCAGGATCTCGACCCAGGCGGCGCAGGTCTCCGGCCGGCCAGCACCGATCTGCTCGCGGACGTTCGAGTCGAAGGCAGGACCGATCCGTCCGTCGGTCACGAGGAGAACCGCTTTGGTGATTCCAACGCAGGACGCGGTTCCGTCTGAGGGAAGACTCGAGAAGAGAGCCCCCAGGTCCGCAAGGGCATGGCTCTGCCGCGCCGTCCTGTGAGCGACCGTCAACACCGTCAGATCGCCCAGCCTATCGAGTGGCTCCGCCGCCAATTCGAGCAAGTCCTGAAGGAATGGCGCTCCGTGCTGAGCTTCCGACCTGATCCGACGCATTGTCTTTGGCCGGGTCGCTTGCCACTTGCGCAAGATCTGCCCGAACAGTCTCGCCTTGGCCCGAGGCTCGACCGCAAGCCAGGCGTCCCAGTCACTGACATACCGCGGGTCGAAGCCATCCACAGCGGCCCGGAGCTCCTCGGGTGTCATTCGCCTGATCGCATCGATTGTCATCCGCCACTCCCCAAGCCGAGGCTTTCACCGGCCGACCCCTCTTAAGGTGATCGTCCCCCGCCAAACGTCACGACCTGCTCATCGTGCTCGGGCCGTGCGCCGCCTTGCTCCGCGTGGAGCCGGGGTCGATTGTGCCGCTGGCCGTCATCGACGGTCAGGTTTGTTCGAGGTTGCTGCGACGGCGACGAGCCCGGCACGAAAGGCCGTCGCACCGCCGTTCGCAGGGTGGCGGATGGCCGCTAGGCGCGGCAGGGCGTGGCCAGCATGAAGACCGACGGCGACCACCAGAGCCGGCTGCAGGATCGACATGAGGCGGACAAGGAAGGGTCGGCCGGCCGCGAGTTCATCCCTCGTCGGGGTCCGGTTCGACAAGGGAGTCGATCCGGCGGGATGGGTCGGGCATACGTTCCACAGAATGGTGTCGTCCTCGAGCCCGAGCTCGGCGAGGATGCGATGGACGATCGACGCCGAGTGCTCGACGTGGCCACGTCGATCAAGGCTCGACCAGCGCTCCTGCGGGAGCGATCGTTCGGACGTGAAGGCCACCCCAGAGAAGCGACAGCCCGCGTATCCGGCTGCCTCCCCGACCAGCAGGAGCGCCGGGTGCGGGCGAGCTCGAAGGTGACCTGCCAGATTCGCGAGCCGGATCGCTGGCGCACCTGGTCGGTCGAGGGCTGGGTCGGCGTCGCGATACGGATTGAACGTCGTTCCGATCTGAGCTCGGGCCAGATCGTCGAGCAAGCGATCGAGAGCGTCCATCGCCTCATTATTGCCCAGCGCTCGCCGGAGGAGCGCCTGAGCTTCCTGTCGGAGACCCCTACCCGGGGCCGCGCTCCACACGAGGCTCCCATCGTGTCGGATCGGGGCGACGTCACGAGGCGCGGGGGTCACCTTGACGGCCAACATGGCACGCCCGTCGGCTATCGTTCACGCCAACAGGATTGCCCCGCGAACCTGAGCGCGAGATGGCACCACGGGTGACGAGGCCCGGAGAGGGAGAGTACAGCCATCGCCCACCTCGAAGACTTGAACAAGGGCGCCCTCGTCGCCGGCGTCGTCGCAGTCAACCCGGTGACCGTCGTCGACGTGACCTGGCACGGTTCCGAAGTCCTGACCCTCACGTACCGAACCGCGGACGGCACCGTGGCCGAGCGCCTGATCTACCGCGAGGACGAGCCGCGTCTGAGCATCGTCGAGGAAGGCAAGCCCTGGGCCTTCGACGGCGATGGGGAAACCTTCAAGCTCGCTTCCGAGGCGAAGCGGATCGACCTCGCCTACCTCTTCGACCCGTACGTCGCGGTCAGCACGAGCCTCGTCGAGCCGCTTCCGCACCAGATCACCGCCGTCTACGAGGCGATGCTCCCGCGCCAGCCGCTCTCGTTCCTCCTGGCCGACGACCCAGGGGCGGGCAAGACGATCATGACCGGGCTGTTCATCCGCGAGCTCATCGTCCGGGGCGACCTCCGGCGCTGCCTGATCGTCACCCCCGGGTCGCTCGTCGAGCAGTGGCAGGCGGAGCTTGCCGAGAAGTTCCACCTCGACTTCACCCTCCTCACCCGTGACCGGATCGAGGGCTCGGCGTCGGGCAACCCATTCGCCGACGCGGACCTGATGATCGCCCGACTCGACAAGCTGAGCCGCGACGAGGACCTCCAGCTCATCCTCGACAACGCCCCCGACTGGGACCTCATCGTCTTCGACGAAGCCCACAAACTCTCCGCCCAGCTGTTCGCGGGCGAGGTCAAGAAGACGAAGCGGCGCCTCCTGGCGGAGCGGGTCAGGCCCCATACCCGGCACTTTCTCCTCCTCACCGCCACGCCGCACAATGGCAAGGAGGAGGACTTCGAGCTGTTCATGAGCCTGCTCGACCCGGACCGGTTCGCCGGGCACAAGCGCAAGGCCTCTGACGCCGCCCCACCCGCGTCGGACCCGGGCGAGCTCATGCGCCGGTTGATGAAGGAGCAGCTCGTCAAGTTCGACGGGACGGCGCTCTTCCCGCCCCGCTATGCCTACGTGGTGCCGTACGACCTCTCGGGGCCGGAGGCTGCCCTCTACGAGCAGGTCACGACGTATGTCCGCGAGGAGATGAACCGCGCCGAGCGCCTCAAGGCGGAGGGCGAGGGCAAGCGCGGGCTCATCGTCGGCTTCGCCCTGATGGTCCTCCAGCGCCGCCTCGCGTCATCCCCCGCGGCGATCCACATGTCGCTCAAGCGTCGTCTTGCCCGCCTGGAGCGAACGCTCGCCGAGACGATGGTCGGGCGCGACGGCGCCCAGGCGCGCATCAATCAGCCTGACCTCACGGCCTTGACGATCGCCGACATCGAAGAGATCGACGACGACGAGGCGACGGCGGAAGAAGCCGAGGCGGCCGAGGAGACAGCAGTCGATCTCGCCACCGCCGCCAGCACCATCGCGGAGCTCCGTCTCGAGATCGAACGGCTCAAGGAGCTGGAAACCCTCGCCGCACACGTCCGCAAGCTCGGCACCGACACGAAGTGGACCGAGCTCTCGACGCTCCTCCAGGAGGCGCCCGAGATGCGCGATGCGGGCGGCGGGCGACGCAAGCTCATCGTGTTCACCGAGCACCGTGACACGCTCGACTATCTCGTCGAGCGGATCGGCACGTTCCTCGGGCGGCCGGAGGCGATCGTCGCGATCCATGGTGGGCTGCCGCGCGACCAACGGCGTGCTGCAGAATCTGCCTTCAAGAACGATCCCGCGGTCGTCGTCCTCGTCGCGACCGATGCGGCGGGCGAGGGCATCAACCTCCAGCGCGCCCACTTGATGGTCAACTACGACCTGCCCTGGAACCCAAACCGGATCGAGCAGCGGTTCGGGCGGATCCACCGGATCGGCCAGACCGAGCCGTGCCACCTGTGGAACCTCGTTGCCGATAAGACCCGCGAAGGTGACGTCTACGCCCGGTTGCTCCAGAAGATCGCCGTCCAGACGGAGGCCCTCGGGGGCACCGTCTTTGACGTTCTCGGTGAGGTCACCTACGAAGGCAAGCCGCTCCGGCAGCTCCTCATCGAGGCGATCCGGCACGGTGACAGCCCCGAGGTCCGGACCCAGATGACGCGGGTCATCGACGAGGCCCTCGACGTCGAACACCTCCGCGTGCTCCTTGCCACCCGTGCCATCGGGGCAAACCTCCTCGATACGACCAAGGTCGCCGCGGTTCGCGACGAGCTCGAACGGGCCGAGGCGAATCGCCTCCAGCCCCACTACGTCCGCGACTTCTTCCTCCAGGCATACAAGCGTCTCGGCGGCCAGGTCCGTGAGCGCGAGCCTGGGCGCTACGAGTTGACGAAGGTTCCCGGACGGATCCGGGATCGAGCCCGTGAGGCTGCGATGCGCCCGGGGGTCCTCGGCGCGTATGAGCGGATCGCGTTCGAGAAGGACCGGATCGCGGTCGTCGGGTTTCCGCTCGCCGAATTCGTCTGCCCTGGCCACCCACTCCTCGAGGCGACGATCGACCTCGTCCTTCAGGACCATCGGGAGCTCCTCCGCCGCGGTGCGCTGCTGATCGACGAGACCGACCCGTCGGACTCGATCCGAGCCCTCGTCTACCTGGAGCATGCGATCGTCGACGGACGACCCACACGTGACGGGCACCCGACCGTCGTGAGCCGTCGTCTCGAGTTCGTGGAGCTTGGGGAGGTCGATGCCGGCGGCGCCGGAGCAGCGCCCTATCTCGACTACCGACCGTGCGCGGACGAGGAGCGTTCCCTCGTTGGTCCGACGATCGATGCAGCTACATGGCTCGTCGGCACGACGCTGGAGGCCCGCGCCACCAACTATGCGATCGAGCGCCTCGCTCGCTCGCACCTCGCTGAGGTCCGCGAGCGGACCATCGACCGGATCGAGCGGACTCGCCGCGAGGTCCACGCCCGCCTGACCTACGAGATCAACTACTGGGACGGGCAGTACGCGCGGCTGCGCGAGCAGGAGCGGGCCGGAAAGCAGACCCGACTCGCCAGCGGAGTCGCCCGTCAGCGCGCCGACGACCTCGCCGATCGGCTCCGTTCCCGGACGCGCGAGCTGGAGCTTGAAGCGCAGGTCCAGGCGCTCCCACCGGTCGTCGTCGGCGGGGCGATCGTCGTGCCTCGGGGCCTACTTGATCGCCTGACCGGGAGGGCCCCGGCTGAACCCGAGCTGTTCGCCCGCGAAACCAGACGGATCGAGCGCCTTGCCATGGCCGCGGTCATGGCCGCCGAGCGCGCGATGGGACGCATCCCCGAAGACGTTGGCGACCGCAAGTACGGCTGGGACGTAGAGTCCCGGGAGCCCGGCGGCCGGCTCCGGCTCATCGAAGTGAAGGGCCGAGCAGAGGGCGCCACGACCGTCACGGTGACTCGGAACGAGATTGGGAAGTGCCTCAACGTGCCTGACCGCTGGTATCTCGCGATCGTCAGCGTGGACGGCGAGCGAGTCGCCGACCCGATCTATCTCCGGCGGCCCTTCTCGCTGGCGCCAGACCCTGCCTCGACGTCGGTGAACTACTCGATCAAGGACCTACTCGCCCAGGGCGAGGTCGTCGAGGCGGGGGCATGACTGATGCCGTGACGATCGAGTTGCCGGCGGCCGCGCTCGAGGCGGGTGTGGACGCCCTCCACCTCGGGCGAGAGATTGAGGACCACCTGCGCGGGCTCGGGCGAGTGCTGGTCGGGGATCTGCTTGCCAGCGGATACCTCGCACCCACCGCATGGGGCGCGCTCGGACCTTGGGCTGGGCGCGCGGCGTCCGAGGTCCTCCGCCAGCTCGCCGGCCACTGCTTGGCCGGCGACGTGGACTGGCGCGGTTTCTGGATAGCCCGTGGCATCACGATCGTCCCGGACGCCGTGAAGGCCGGCGTCCCAGGGATAACGCAGCTCGTGACCGCCGTCCCAGCGATCGTGCAGGCAGCTCTCGCCGATGACCGGCGAAAGGGGGCAGACCCCGCCCGCGAATGGGTGGTCATCGACAGCCGGAAGGGTCTCGTGTCCCAGCCCAAGACGTTGGAGGAGCTCGGGCCCGGAATCCTGGGCGTTACGAGGGAGGCAGTGCGGCTGATCGAGGCCAAGGCGATGCGCCGTATCGGCGACGCATGGGCGCGGGGCTTCCACGGTGTCACCTACCGGCTGGAGCCCGAGCTCGAGCCGTTGTTCGCGTCTCTCAAGGAGACATTGGCCGCTGTGGACGGCCCTCTGCCTGAGGAGCGGCTGCTTGAGCGACTCGACATCGGGCAATCTCAGAAGGGGCGCGACTATCGCCTGGTGGCGTTCGTGCTCGAGCTCGGGGGTATGGTCCGATTCGACGCTGATGCCGATCGTCGTCCGGTGATGTGGGCCCCGGCGACGGACCACGACGCCCGCGCCCGGATCGCGCTGGCGGACCGCATCGGCCGGTACCTCACCGAGGAGAACGCAGGCGCCCTGAGCTCCGCGGACATCGTCCTGGCCCTGAACAAGGCTGGCGGCGGCAAGCGGGTGACGATCGCCGAGGTTGAGCGAGCAGTTACGCTCACGCCGCTCGTGGAGCACCGGGAGGACGGGCGTTGGCAGGGGCGGTTCGAGTTTCTTCTCCGCCGCGGTGACCAAGCGTTTCGGATCATCAGCGCCGCGGGAGGGCCGGTTGAGCTCGCGGAGGTCGTCCGGCTGATCAACGCCCGCAACCGGCACAAGCCCGTGGAGATCCGGAACCTGTCGAACCACCTCGCGGGCGACGATCGCTTCGTCGCGATCGGCAAGAGCGGGCAGTGGGGACTCGCCGACCGCGACGCCGACGCGGCCGTCAACATCGTCGTCCTCATGATGGAGGTCCTGCGGCGTGCCGGCCACCCACTCGCGGCGGCCGAGATCGACGCGGCCGTCCGCGAGCGACGTACCGTAGGCAAGAACTCGGTGACGATGTACTTGGAGATGCGCTCCGAATTCGTGAAGCTGCCCGACAAGGGCTGGGCGCTAGTCGAGTGGCCCGAAGCTCGGAGAGCCAAGGTTGCCGACCAATCCGCCGGGCCCGCTGAACAGGCGAGGACCGCCGCGATCAAATACCTCAAGGAGCGCGGCGGAGAGGCAGTCATGGACGAATTGGCCGGAGCGCTTGCTGAGCGGCTGCGCACCTATCCAAGTCGTGTATCGGCCATTGTCCGCCGGCACGCCTCGTTCGAGGTCTTCACGCGCGATGGACGGTCCGTGATCAGGCTCGTTTCCGAGGACCCACGACCCCGCCGGGCACCGCGCAAAGAATCACTCGCTGACCGGATGGGCGCCCTCCTGATCCCGTACCTGACAGACGCTCCGGGCGGGGAGCGCGAGCTCGCCGATGTCGTCCGGTACGTCACCACCAAGATGGGCGTCATCCCCGCTACCGTGTACGGCTACGTCCGGCGCATTCCTGGCGTCGTGCGCATCGACGAAGGTGACCGCAAGCTGGTGCGGCTGGCCAGAGTGCCCGTCGACTCAGGCGCCGCCACCTGGCCGGAGCCGGCCACGGAGGCACGGGTTCGGGCCATCATGGCGGCCGGCGAGAAGCCCAACATTGAGTTCAAGTCCACGCTCCGATGGAACGTGAAGGCCAACCTCGACACGCCCGACCTGCTGAACAAGATGGTCACGAAGACCATCGCCGCCTTCGCGAACACGCTGGGCGGAACCTTGCTGATCGGCGTGGACCCGGTAGGCCGCGTGTGCGGTGTCGAGCTCGACACCAAGGTCATGCAGAAGCCGGGCGAGTCAGTGATCGACTGCTTCTCGCAGTACCTTGCAGTCGTGATGAAGAGCCAGCTCGGGCTCGAGGAGTCGGCCCACGTCGCGACGCAATACGTCGAGCTCGACGGGGGGACGGTCTGCCTTGTGGACGTACCGCCGGGCTACGGGCCCGTGTACCTGACGACCAAGGAGCTGGTCAAAGAACAGGCACGCGAGGTCACCGAGTTCTACGTGCGTAACGGAACCACGTCCGAAGCCCTGCCGCTGCCGAAGATCGCCGACTACATCAACAGGCACTGGAAGTGACGGTGCCCGTCAAGCGCAAGCTCATCGAGGTCGCTCTCCCGCTCGAGGCGATCAACGTCGCGTCGGCACGCGAAAAGACGATCCGCACCGGTAGGCCGGCCAACATGCATCACTGGTGGGCGCGCCGGCCGCTCGCCGCCTGCCGCGCCGTGCTGTTCGCGAGCATTGTCGACGACCCCTCCTCGGACCCCGACCGCTTCCCGACGCGAAAGTCCCAGGAGGATGAACGCACCCGCCTGTTCGAGATCATTAGGCGACTGGTGCAGTGGGAGAACACTGCGAACGAGGCGGTCCTCGAAGAGGCCCGAGTGGAGATCCGTCGCTCGACTAACGGCAACCCGCCGCCCGTTTTCGATCCGTTCTGTGGCAGCGGAAGCATCCCGTTCGAGGCCCAGCGGCTCGGCCTTACCGCATACGCGTCCGACCTCAACCCGGTTGCTGTTCTCATCACGAAGGCGTTGATCGAGATCCCACCGAAGTTCGCAAACCGCCCGCCCGTCCATCCCGACACCCGGCGCGGCTTGGGTTCTTCAGGGTCGTGGGAGGGAGCAGCCGGGCTGGCTGAGGACGTCCGCCGGTACGGCGCCTGGATCCGTGACGAGGCCGAGCGCCGAATCGGCCACCTCTACCCGAAGGCCAGCCTGCCGAAAGAACACGGTGGCGGCGAAGCACCAGTCATCGCATGGCTGTGGGCACGCACCGTTAGCTGTCCGAACCCTGCCTGCGGCGCCACGATGCCGTTGGTGCGCTCGTTCGAGCTCAGCAAGAAGAAGGGCAAGGAGGCGTGGGCGGCCCCGGTCATCAACCGAGCCGACCGGAGCATCTCGTTCGCAATCGGTGGACCTCACGGGAAGGCGCCCGACGGCACTGTCGGACGCCAAGGCGCGCGCTGCCTCGTTTGCGAATCGCCGGTGCCGCTCGAATACATTCGCGCAGAGGGCCGGGCGAAGCGGATGGGCGCTCAGCTGATGGCGGTCGCCGCGGAAGGCCAGCGAGGGCGGGTCTACGTTCCTGCAACTGGGGAGCATGAGTCGATCGCGCGGTCGGCAGAGCCAGCTTGGGCTCCTGAGACGGACCTGCCCGATCAGGCCCTCGGGTTCCGCATCCAAGCCTACGGGTTGACGAAGCACCGCGACCTCTTCACCCCCCGACAGCTCGTCGCCCTCACAACACTCAGCGAACTCGTTCGAGAGGCGCGGGAGCGTGTTGCCAGTGACGCGGCAGCGATTGGGCTGACGAGCGACGACGCGAGGCTGCGCGATGGCGGCAGCGGAAGTGACGCATACGCGGACGCCGTAGCGGTCTACCTCGCCTTTGCGCTGGACAAGCAGGTTGACCTAGGCAATGCCCTGTGTCCCTGGGAGCCGGCCGCTCAATGTCCTAGAAACCTCTTTGCCCTTCAGGCGATCCCACTGCAATGGAACTTCGCCGAGGGCAACCCTCTTGGGACGAGCTCCGGTTCATTCACGGTCGTCGCCGAATACGTCGCACGAACGCTCGCGGCCGCCTTCGCCGGGTCGGCCGGGGCCCCCGCTGCGACCGCGACACAGGCGGATGCTCGGCAGCTGGCACGCGTCTCGATGGTCGTCACGGATCCGCCCTACTACGACAACATCGGATACGCCGACCTGTCCGACTTCTTCTACGTGTGGCTGCGGCCAACGCTTTCGGACGTCTTCCCAGACCTGTTTTCCACTCTCACAACCCCCAAGAGCGGTGAGCTCGTAGCTGATCCTTTCCGATTGGGCGGCAGGCAGGAGGCGCATAAGTACTTCGAACGCGGCATGGTGGACGTCTTCCGAACGCTAGCGTCTCGCCTCGCCCACGATTACCCGATGGCGTTGTTCTACGCCTTCAAGCAGGCGGACGAGGCCAGCGATGACCCGGAGGGAAGGCCGAATTCATCGACCGGGTGGGAAACTATGCTCACGGGGTTGATTGAGTCCGGCATGGAGATCGGCGGTACTTGGCCAATGAGAACTGAGGGCGAGACACGCCTCCGGGCAATGGATTCCAACACCCTGGCATCCTCCATCGTCCTGGTCTGCCGCCCACGTTCGAGCGACGCTGGCGTCACGACCCGCAAGGATTTCGTTGCGAGCATGAAGCGCGAGATGCCCGAGGCGCTGCGTACGCTCCAGCACGGCAACATCGCGCCGGTGGACCTCGCTCAGTCGTCGATTGGGCCGGGAATGGCGATCTTCAGCCGCTACGCAAGGGTTCTCGAGCCTGATGGCTCGGCGATGCGGGTCCGCACCGCGCTCGCTCTCATTAACCAGGTCCTCGATGAGCTGCTTGCAGAGCAAGAGGGCGAGTTCGACGCGGACACCCGGTGGGCGATCGCCTGGTACGAGCAGTTCGGCCTCGACGAGGCGGCCTACGGGACTGCGGAGACCTTGTCGAAGGCCAAGAACACGTCGGTCGCTGGCCTGGTCGAGGCCGGTATCGTGGTGGCCTCGCGCGGACGCGTACGCCTCCTGGCTCGCGACGAGTACAGCCCGAACTGGGACCCGGCAACGGACGCACGCATTCCGGTTTGGGAGGCGACGCAGAGGCTCGTTCACGTGCTGCTGACCCATGGCGAGGCGGCTGCGGGCGACCTCCTTGCGCGCCTCGGCGGGCTTGGTGACACCGCCCGCGACCTTGCCTACCGCATGTACCACGTCGTCGAGCGCAAGGGCTGGACCGACGAGGCCCGGGCATACAACGCGCTCGTCGTGGCCTGGACTGACCTGTCCCGTGGCGCGGAGTCGGCCCGGGCTGCTCAGCCGGCACAGACGAGCCTCGGGCTCGAGTAGGGGACCCACGATGGCGCTGTCGAACAAGGAGCGGATCGGGCGGATGCTCGACGGACTCGCGGCTGGGCTGAAGCCGGTCGTCGAGCAGGCCTTCACGAAGGCCTACGGCTCTGCGTGGGTCTCGACCGTCGAGGCGGCGAAGGGACCGGGTGCTGGCTCCTCCGACCCCAACGACCCTCAGTTCCTTCTCAACGCCATCTGGTTCCATTGGCAGGACACGCTGGGTAAGACGCTCGGCATGGCCGAGAAGAACTACGTTGCTGAGCTGCGCTTGACCCGCAACCGCTGGGCCCATCCGGGCGAGAAGCCGTTCACGGGAGACGATGTCTATCGCGCCTACGACACCGCCGAGCGCCTCCTCCGCTCGGTCGCCGCACCCCAGGCCGACGAGCTCGCGAGGACGAAGGCGACGATCCTCATGGAGAACGCTGTCTCCCAGGCGAAGGAGAAGCAGAAGGCGACCACGGCCGCTCCGGTCGCCGCGGAACCACTCAAGGGACTCGCGGGGTGGCGGAGCCTCGCCACCCCACATCCGGATGTCGCCGCCGGCCGGTATCGCCAGGCGGAGTTCGCCGCGGACCTCGCCCAGGTCGCGCGTGGCGAAGGTGCCAAGGAATACGTCGATCCCCGCGAGTTCTTTGCGCGGACGTATCTCACCGAGGGTCTCCGGCTCCTGCTGACCGGCGCGCTTCGGCGATTGACCGGGACGGGTGGTGAGTCGGTCGTCGACCTCCAGACGACGTTTGGCGGCGGCAAGACGCACTCGATGCTGGCGCTCTGGCACCTGGTTGACCCGGCGACTCCGATCACGAGCCTGCCGGGGCTCGAGGGCGTGATCACGGAGGCGAAGGTCTCGGCGCTCCCGAAGGTGACCCGTGCAGCGATCGTCGGAACGGCGCTCTCGCCGATCACCCCGCGGGTCGTCGAGGGGACGGAGATCCGCACGCTTTGGGGTGAGCTCGCATGGCGCCTCGGGGGCGCGGCTGCGTTTGCGACCGTCGCGGATGCCGATCGCACCGGTGTTCCACCTGGCGCTGATGCTCTCCGCTCGCTCCTCGCGGCCCATGCACCCGTAGTCGTCCTCATCGACGAATGGGTCACGTACGCCCGGCTCCAGTGGGGCAAGGACGACCTTCCGGGCGGCACCTTCGACGCTGCCTTGTCGTTCGCTCAGCAGCTGACCGGCGCGGTCGATCAGGTCCCGGGCGCGCTCCTGGTCGTGTCTCTCCCGTCGTCGGCGATCGAGGTCGGCGGCGAGGGTGGCCAGAAGGCACTCGCCTCGCTCAAGCACGTCGTCCACCGGGTGGACGCGCCGTGGCGCCCTGCTGCGGCCCAGGAGTCCTTCGAGATCGTCCGGCGGCGTCTCTTCGAGCCGCTGACAACCGAGGCGATCAAGGGCCGCGACGAGGTCGTCCAGCGATTCGGCGAGCTGTACGCCCAACACCAAGGCAGCTTCCCCGCGGAAACGAAGGAGAAGGCGTACCTCGAGCGCCTGCGGACCTGCTACCCGATCCACCCCGAGCTCTTCGACCGGCTCTTCGACGACTGGTCGACGCTCGAGCGATTCCAGCGGACCCGCGGCGTGCTGAAGTTGATGGCAGCGGTTGTCCACGCTCTGTGGGAGAAGCAAGACGGGAATCTGCTCATCTGGCCGGCCTCCATCCCGCTCGATGACACGATGGTCCTCCCGCAGCTGACGCAGTACCTCGACGATAGCTGGCAGCCGATCATCGAGACCGACGTCGACGGAACCTCATCGCTGCCGCTCCGGCTCGATCGGGAGAACGCAGGGACGTACGGTCGGTACTCGGCCGCCCGTCGAGTGGCACGCACCGTCTTCCTCGGCTCGGCGCCGCTGCCGGCTGCCGCGAACCGTGGCATCGACGATCGACGGATCCTCTTGGGCTCGGTCCAGCCGGGCGAAACGCCAGCGACCTTCGGCGACGCGCTCCGCAAGCTCGCTGGCCAGGCGACCTATCTCTATGAGCACAGCGGTCGCTACTGGTACGCGACCCAGCCGTCGGTCAACCAGCTCGCCCGCGACCGGGCGGAGCAGCAGGCCGACGACCGGGTCGATATGGAGATCGAGCGCCGGCTCAAGGGAGCCCTCGCCGACCGGGGCCCGTTCGCCCGCGTCCATCCGTCACCGAAGTCGGGGTCGGACGTGCCCGATGAAGACGAGGTCGCGCTCGTCGCGCTTGGGCCCGGTTATCCGCACGACGCCAAAGCCGCAACGTCGAAGGCCACCGCTGCAGCCGGCGAGATCCTAGCCTCCCGAGGAGCCGGCGCCCGCACGAACCAGAACATGCTCGTCTTCCTCGTGGCCGACCACCTCCGGCTCGCCGAGCTGACAACGGCGGTTCGCGAGTACCTCGCCTGGAGCTCGATCGTCGACGACGGCGAGGCCGGCCGCCTCAACCTCGACGCGTTCCAGCGCAACCAGGCCAAGTCGCAGCGCGATGGTGCCGATGAGAGCTCCCGCGCCCGGATCCCCGAGACCTACCAGTGGCTCCTCGTACCGGAGCAGGCTGACCCGCTGGCGAGGGTGGCGGTGCGCCCAGTCAAGGTGTCCGGATCGGACCCCCTGGCCGTCCGCGCCGGCGCCAAGCTCCGAAACGAGGAGCACCTGATCACCAAGTTCGGCGGCGTGAACCTCCGGCTCGTGCTCGACGGCGCGCTCAAGGAGAGGTGGACCGCCGACCACGCTTTCGGCCTGAAGCAGCTGTGGAGCTGGTTCGCCCAGTACCTGTACCTGCCTCGCCTGAGGGACATCTCCGTCCTCGAGGGTGCCGTGCGCGACGGCTCGTCGAGCCTCCTGTGGCGGTCGGAGACTTTCGCCTACGCGGCCGCTCGGGAGGCCCCCGGTGAGTACCGCGGGATTGTCGCCGGACGCCTCGCCGATACGCCGGTCACCTCCACGAGCCTCATCGTCGACGGCTCGGTCCTACCGGACCCTTTGCCGGGGGTCGAACCCCCGAAGCCGCCGCCGCCGGGCCCCGGGCCGGGCCCCGAACCCGTCCGGCGTGTCAGGCGATTCCATGGTGAGGTGAGCCTCGGCGACCCGCGGCGCCCCATCCCTGAGCTCACGAAGATCGTCGACGAGGTCATCGACCGGCTCGCCCAGCAGACCGATGTACGTCTCCACGTCACCCTCCACGTCGAGGCGGAGCACTCGGCTGCCGACGGCTTCGCCGACGACACGGTCCGCACCATCTCCGAGAACGCGAAGACGCTCCGCTTCAGGGACTTCGGCTGGGAGAAGGAGTAGGCGCGCGGGCTCACCCACGATGCGGACATCGTTGCGACGCTGCTGACTCGAATTCGCGAGCCCTTGCTCGCGTGCTACGGTTTCCGGGATCTGTGGGGAAACGTGTGCAGGCTGAAGTGAAACGTGCAATGGCCCGCATGAGGCGGAGTCCGTGGGCTATCGCGGTCATCGCCTTGGGCTCTGGGGTCCTCCTTGCCCTGCCCGTCGTCTTGGACAGGGACTTCTATCGGGCGCTCGTCGCGACCTACATCGGCGCAGCGCTCGGGTTTCTGATCGCGATCTACATCGACCGGCTCCAGCGATCCGAGGATGACGTGGTCCGGCGATCCCTCGACACCGCCTCCGAGCAGCGGGCTCGGCAGCGAGATGCGGACGTGGCCAGAGCGCGGCGCGTGGCCGTTCTGTCTCTGCTCAGGACCGAGCTCGGCCGCGTGCCCAACCAGATGAGCACCGCTGACCGACAGGCCCGCAACTTCGCTCCAAATGACCTGATGACGGACATCCTTTGGCGGTCGTTGTCGGCGTCCGGTGAGCTGCGATGGATTGAGGATCTCGACCTCTTGCGCCAGATCGCCTCTTCGTACGACCTGCTGGCCGTCGAGATTGACCTGGAGCGGCGATGGCTCGAGGCCCGGGCCGTGGCCGGCAGTGGCAAGGTCGTGTCAGAGGACTACATCGCGAACCAGCTCAGGCTCCACGATCGCGACCTGTGGTCCCGTGCATGCGGCGCTTGCAAGGCGATGGATAGTGCGCTCGTTGCCGATGGCGCAGAGGCCGGCGGCCAGATGTTCTGCCCCTGAGCCACGGATGTGATGGACCCAGCCCGGGATCTTCTGCGTGTGACTCGGTCTGCGGCATGATCCCGCCCATAGTCGCGGACGTTGCCGGCTCGCTGAGCAGGTCGGCGGTCACGGCGACATCGGCTCGGGCAGCAGCCATCGGGGGTGAAAGAGAGAAACGAAATGCCGATCAACCCATTTCAGACTGGCTACGACGAAGGCGAAGCCTGCGAAAACGGGCACAGGATCAACGGTGATGTTATCGGCAGCCCCGAGGACTCGTCGTCGTTCTGCCCTGAATGCGGCGCTGCAACGATTCGTGGCTGCCACCAGTGCGGCGCGACACTTCGCGGGTATATGCGCGGCGTCGTGACGGGCGACTGGACGCTCGAGGCCTATTGCCGCGATTGCGGAAAGCCTTATCACTGGACCGAGGCCAGCATCCAAGCCGCAAAGGACCTGCTCGAACTCGAAGCGTCGCTCAGCTCCGAGGACCGCGAACTTCTGGCGACCAACCTGGACGCAGTCACCCGCGACACGCCGCAGACGGCGGTCGCCGCGAAGCGGATCAAGCTTGTCCTGGCCAAGGTGCCCGGCCAAGCCGCCACCGCCGTGCGGGACATCAT
The DNA here is from genome assembly GCA_015478725.1 of Chloroflexota bacterium. NCBI lineage: Bacteria > Bacillati > Chloroflexota > Chloroflexota bacterium. Next base: position 19,371 of record JADMIG010000029.1, read on the forward strand.
CCTAGGCGTCGCCACCGAGGCCGCGAAGAGCGCGATCCTAGGTCGCTGAGGATCGGCCCCGACGGGCTACAGCCTGTTCTTGGGACGCACCGATCCTATGTGGTCATGGTGTTGGCGAACCTCGTCGCCGACGAGTTCCCCCCCGTCGCTTGACCGGCGCCGGGGCAGGAAGGACTTCAGATCACCCGCACCCGGGTCTCAGCGGCTAGCCGCGACGATTGTTCTTCCGCCGGGGCCGCATCGATATCGAGGACGAGTTGCTCGACCTCTGCGTCGCGGCCCGGCTCGGATCGCGGCCGCCGCGACTCGTCTGGACGGACCTGTGGGCCCGGACCGTATCGGATGCCTGGGCCACCACGACCTTGATCGAGCTTCACGAGTACACCGCGCAGCTGCAGGGCGCGAAGCAGGTCACGGGCACCGGCAACGTCTAGATCGAAAAGCCGCCTCAGCGTCTGATTGGTGACGTGCCCGTACTCACGGACGTGATCGGCAATCTTCCGTTCCGTCTCGTCGACCCGCCGCACGTGGTACTTAACGGCTCGACCGAGGCTGGCGAGTGAGCGACCAGTCAGGACATATGTCGGGAGCACGCGGGAGGCGGTACGCCTGGTTGGCTCGACCAGCCCAGCGTGCGCCATGCGTTCCAGGACACTCTGTGCCTCGCTGGGTGAACGCTGCACCAGTCGAGCCAGAGTAGTGGCCCCGACACGACGCGCATCCCGCAGATGCGACAGGGCTAGGAGGATGTCAACGTCGCCGGCTAGTTCAGGGTCAAGCTCGGCTACGAATCGTGCGAATGCGTCGTTACCAGTCCCGCCCGGGACGAGCACTCGGACTCGGTCGCCATCGTCCGAGATCGCGGGCGGCTCCTTCCCAGTCCGCAGCAGCGCGCGGTATGCGCGATCGATCCCTTGCCCCGTTCGCTCCGCAACCTGCAGCGCTGTCACGGTCTCGAGCAGCAGTCGGTTCCGGGGGGTCGAGGGGTGAGTCAGGATGTTTTCGGGCGTAATGCCAAATACGAGTCCGCCGGGACTTGTCACCGCAAGCGAGTCGGGTGAGTGCTCGATCTCTACCGCTCCGTTGAGTTCGTAGTCGCGGTGGACGAGGGCGTTGACAACGAGCTCCCGTATCGCCTCCGCGGGGTAATCCTGGATCTGAATCTGGACGCCGCCCGATGCGCTGAGCGGATGCACGCGGCTGCGGACGGCAACCGCATCAAGCAGCGACTCGACGGCCGCTAGGATCGGGCGATTGGAGCGGAAGCGTGCCGAGGATTCGCTTCCGGGGCTCGACCGGTACTGGTAGGCGAAGCCGTGGTTCGGAATGGTCGCTGCGATGGCGTCGGGCTCGCCGAGGATCAGGAGGCCAGCCCGCGTCAGCTTTCCGCGACTGTTCATGAGGCGAAGGTCGCGGATCAGCTTGCGCTCCTCAGTCCGAGCGAAGTCTTCGCGGCCAGCAAGCACGAGGAGCCGCCGCACCCGGGCAACCTCATCGACTGCCAAGGCTTCTGGCCCTACATCGCTGGACTCGGCCGACCAGTCCGACTGTCCCCGGGCAGCCATCGCCTGTCGCTGCTCCTCGGGCGGGAACGGCCGACATTCGCTGCCCACTCGACGCGTGGCCGTCCCGGCTGTGTTTGCGTAGAAGACCGCACCCTTCGGCACGGTGATTTCGATGAGGCGCGCTGGCCCTTGCAAGAACTCATACACGGGCACTGATAGCGACGGTCGCGTCCGATCGAAGATCCCGCGTCGGATGGTGTCGATAGTGAGTTTGGTCGAGACTCCTCGAAAGGCATCAACGCCTGCGCGCCCGTTCGCGACGCCGAAGACGAGCGTCCCGCCCTCGGCATTGGCGAGGCACACGACAGCGTCCGCCAGTGTCTCGAGGGACCTTCTTGGGTCGGCCGACGCCTCCTCCTTGAACTCGAGCGCGTCCGACTCGAAGTCTCGAGGGAGGGCGCCATTCCGGACGCGCTCCAGAACCTCTGATAGGGGAGTCACGAGGTGAGTCTGCGACGAAACTGCGCGACCGTCAAGACTCGACAGCTTCTCAGTTTCTCGCAGTTGGGGGCGAGCCGGCGGCCCTGAGGCTCCCGAGCCGGGATGACGCGCCCTGACGATCCACAAAGCCGGCCAGTCCCGTAGATTCAGCAAGTGAGCGAGGGAGCACGACCGCCGACGAGTCCACCCCCCGTTCGACCGCCAGGCGACCGCGAGCAGGCGATCCTCGACCTCGCGCGCCGCCTCGTGCTGGAGCACCCAGGTTCGGTCGAGAACGGCGAGGAGGTCGGTCTCTGGTACAAGATGCGCGGCGCGCCGGAGGTGATCCGCCGCGAGTTCCTCAAGGTCACCGGCCGCGAACACCTTCTTGACGAGCGGAGCGGCCGCGAGGTCGAGCTTCACCTACCGAGCGGCGACGAGAAACTCTTCAGCCTGACGATCTGGTTCCGAAACGGCGATCGACTCCGCGACTTCGTCGCGTGCGCCGACCTTGGTGGCTTCTTTCGCCCGATGCTCTCCATGGTCGCTGCGACGCTCCCGAGTCGCCGGAAACGCCGTGTTCGGCGCCGGCCACGGGAGGCGTCCACCGTTGCCCGCGTCTTGGCCATCCACTACCTGAGCCGTCGAGGCGGTGGCGAGCGAACCCTTGAGCAGGCCGCGGAGCTCTATCGAGCCTCGCTCGACGATGCCCTGACACGGAACCGGCGAGCCGGCCGCCGCCAACCGAGGGGCTGGCGGACATTGCCGGACGGGTGGCGAGCCGAGCGGAGCCGCGTCCTGACAGAGCTTTGGGAGGACCTTGGGCCCCTGTAGCCGTTAGCGCGCCAATCGCCAGTAGTGGCCCTTCGTACGGTGGTGGGGATATGACCGACACCCCCACTGGAAGGCTCGACCGATCTTCGCCCGAGCGCCCGTCGCCTCGGGCCGACGATCCGGGTGGACCGATGACCGCAGTGCGACTGGCTGGCGGCCACACGAGAGCCCCCGGTCTAGCCCCACGCCGGGATCACACTGGTGTGACGCGCTACCCGATCCGCGACGCGACGGGCGAGCCGGTGGCCATCCATTGCCGGCAGGACGGACCGGACGGCAAGCGCATGTGGTGGGAGCAGCCGGACGGGACGCCCGGACTCGGCGGGCTCTCGGCCGCCGATCTGCCGCTCTATGGCATCGAACGGCTGGACGGCTCGCCCACCGTGATCCTGGTCGAGGGCGAGAAGGCCGCCGACGCGCTGCTCTCGATCGGGGTCCAGGCCGTCGGCACCGTCACCGGGGCCAGCGGGACGCCGGGCGCCATCCCGCTCGCCGAGCTGACCGGGTTAAGGGTCCGTCCATGGCCAGACAACGATGACGTCGGCCACAAGCACATGCAGCGGATCGGCGGTGCGTTGGTCGGCATCGCCGCCGACGTGTCGATCATCGACTGGCCCGACGCCCCTGAGCACGGCGATGCGGCGGACTTTCTCGCCGCTGGCGGGACCCGGGAGGACGTGGAAGCGCTCGTCGACGGTGCGCGCGCGCTGCCGGCCGCTGCCGGCCCCGGACCCGCCCCTGCCGGGTCGGAGCCTGCCTCCGCCAAGCCGACGAAGCGGTCGGCGGCCGACCTCATCGTCGAGCTCGCGATGGACCGGTACGACCTCGCCCGGGCCGAGGATGGCGAGCCGTTCGCGGTCGAGCGCGCCGGGCCCAACGTCGCCCGGATGTTCCGCGGCGGCCGGGCATCGCTCCGAGCGACCCTGGCCGCGATCTTCGCTGACCAGTTCGGCAAGGTCCCGCCGGCCCAGGCACTCGTCGATGCGTTGGCCGTCCTCGAGGGACGCGCGCTCGGCCTGCCGCGGCGGACGCTGCTGCTGCGATCGGGGCGGCTCGACGACGGCTCGGTCGTCATCGACCTGGGTGACGAGTCCGGCCGGGCGATCGTCGTCGGGCCCGATGGTCGGCGCATCCTCGATCGATCGCCCGTCACATTCCGGCGTTCCGAGCTCATCTCTCCGCTGCCCGAGCCGACATCGGGCGATCTGTCCGACCTGACGAAGCTCCTCAACGTCGCGCCCGATGACCGCTCCCTCGTCCTCGCCCACCAGGTCGGCGCACTGCTCGGCATCCCCGTCCCGATCATCCTCTTCCGGGGTCCGGCCGGTGCCGCGAAGACGTCAGCCGCCCGAGCGCTCGCCCGGACCATCGACCCCAGCCCGGCACCGGTCCGGTCCGTTCCGAAGGACCCGGAAGGCTGGGCAGTCACGGCAGGCGGATCGTACGTCGTGGTGCTCGACAACATCGACACGATCCCGGGCTGGTTGAGCGACGCGCTCTGTCGGGCGGTGACCGGGGAGGGCTATCTGCGGCGGGCACTCTACACCGACTCCGCGATCAGCGTCGTCGCCTTCCGCCGGGCGATCATCCTGACCGGGATCGACCCGGGCGCGATGCGGGGCGACCTCGCCGATCGGCTCCTGGCAATCGACCTCACCCAGATCGACGAGCGTCATCGGCAGGATGACGACGAAGTGGAGGCCGCATTCCGGGCCGCCCATCCCGCGATCCTCGGCGCCGTCCTCCATCTCACATCGGCGGTCCTGCGCACCCTGCCGACTATCAAGCTGGCGCGCCGGCCGCGGATGGCCGACTACGGTCGGGTCCTCGCGGCCGTCGACGCCATCCTCGGGACGAACGGGCTCGACCGCTACATGGCGCAGCGCGGCGAGCTCCAGCGCGAGGCCGCCGAGGGTGACCGGATTGGCGCGGCGGTCATCACCTGGATGGTGCACCGCTCGACCTGGACCGGGACGGCAGCCGAGCTCCTCGAGGCGATCACGCCCGAGCGCCGGCCGAAGGGCTGGCCGACGACCCCGCGCGGACTGTCGGGCGCGCTCCGTCGCGTGGCCCAGCCGCTCGATGCCGCCGGCGTCCGCGTGACCTTCCCAGGTCAGGTCGGCCACGAGAAGCGGCGGGTTATCAGCCTAGAAAGGGTGGGCGAGCAACCGTCCGCACCGTCCGCAGACCCCGCTCTGAACGTGAATCGCGCGGACGGTGCGGACGGTGCGGACGATGCGGACGGTGCGGACGGTCGATCCGCCACTGTTCTGGGGCAGGATGACGCCCCGGCTGCCGCCCGGGACCCGAACGTCACCGAGGATGACCCGCAGTCCACGTTGTGGTCGACCGCCCCGCTCCGGGAGCCTGACGCCATCGAGTCGGCCGCGTGGGGGACCATCGGATGACGCCGGCCGAGCTGCTCTGGTCGCTCCGCCGGCGCGGCATCCTCGTCGTGCCGGCCGGCGACGGTCGCCTCCGCTACCGCCCGCGGGAGGCGCTGTCGGGTGCCGAGCACGCGGTCCTCGCCCGCCACCGCGACGCGATCCTCGCCCTGTTCGACGCCGACCCGATTGGCTGGCGGGCCGCCGTCATGGCCGCCCAGGTGCCGCGGACCGGCGCCATCCCCCTCCTCCTCGCTCGGCCGGGGATCCGGTTCCCAGCCGGGTCTTGCTGCTCGTGCGGCGATCCGCGGCCGACCGACCGGTACCGCTGCGCCCCCTGTGCGGCGGCCGCCGTCCGGGCCCTCGCAACCGTCCCGGCTGCCGGGATCTCGGCGTGAGCGTCGACGTGGCGGAGCCACTCGGGACGCGCGCCTTGACCCGCGCAGTGAGCGCCGCGACGCCGCACGTCTGCATCGACGGGTCCCACTGCCCGGGCGACCACCGCTGCACGGTCAACCCCACCTGTCCGTGCGACGCGTGTGTCTGGTCCAAGCATAACGATGGCATGCCTCTCCAATACGTCGCGTCGCGGCGGGGCAGGCGCGGCCACCCGGTCTCCCCCGACCGGATCGGGCGGATGTCGGACATCGTCGAGGTGATCGACGAGCAGACGCTCGCGATCACCGCCCGACACCTGTTCTACCTGCTGACGATGCGGCCGGACGCCCGCCAGCCCATCCCCAAGACGAACCAGGCGTACGAGCGCGTCCTGATCGACCTGCTCGCCCTCCGCCGGTCCGGGGACGTTGCCTGGTCCGCGATCACCGACGGCACGCGGACGAAGACGCGCTGGGTCGGCTACGGCGACCTCGCCGAGGCCGCCGAGCAGTGGCAGCGCTCCTGCCGCCGCGACATCTGGCGGAACGCCCCGGCCACGTGCGAAGTGTGGAGCGAGTCGCGCGGCCTGCTCGGCACGATCAACCAGATCGCCGGCGAATACGGCGTACCGACGCTCGGCGTGGGCGGCTTCAACTCCGCGACGATCGGCTGGGAGACGGCGCAGGACGTGAAGCGGGCGATCGCCCGTGGCCAGGAGTTCTCCATCTTCCACTTCGGCGACCTCGATCCATCCGGCCAGGCCGTCGGGGCGAGCGCGGAGCGGGAGATCCGGTCCCACCTGACCGGCACCGAGCAGGAGTCCTTCCACTTCGAGGCCCGCGCCCTGACCGCGGAGCAGGTCCGCGAGTACGACCTGCCGTCGGCTCCGGTCAAGCTCAACGCGAAGACGGGCAAGCCGCGGGGCGGCCACGCCGACTCCTGGGATGGCGGCACGACCGAACTCGACGCCCTCCCCCCGGTCATCCTTCAGGAGCTCGTGCGGGACGCGATCGAGTCGCTCATCGACGACGACGACCTCGCCGCGACCCGCCTCGCCGAGCAGTCCGAGCGGGACATCCTGGGCACGATCGCCGCGACGATGGGCAAGGCGTCATGACCGCCCGCCGGGTCCGTCCTGCGCCGCCGGTCCACCTCGTGCCCCTGGGCGAGCCCCTGCCGTCTTGGTCGCGGGCCGACCTGCGCACCTGTTCGACGCGCTGCCACGTGGCGGCCTGGCGCGCCCACAGGCGGGCGAACGCCAATGCCCTGGTCCATGACGGCACCCCCGGCATGATGGGCCCGTCGCGGGCCATCGGAGCCGTTACGTCGGCATCGGAGCCGAGGGCGGCATGAGCACCCGTGCGACGGCACAGCGGACTCGCCCGCCGGGCAACCAGCTGGCGCTCTTCGAGCCGCCGTCGGACGAGCCGCGGACCTCTGTGAGCCCGGCGAGGGCTCGGACCGACGAGGCGCTCGTTCCGGCCGACGGCCGCGTGTCCGGGCGTGCCGTCGCCGGGCGAACGACAGCCCAACTCCCCCGGCGAGGCCGCGGCTCACCGGGTGGGGTCGCCGGATCGGCACCCGCCTACGACCCGCTCGTGGCGGCCCTCGCCCAGCTCGTCCGCGACCGCTGGGCGGCCGAGCAGGCGGACCGCGAGAAGCCAGTTGCCTTGGGACGCGTTCCGAGCATCATGGTGACCATGGCCAAGCAGCGTTCGACCGTCGAGGAGACCCCGGCATGAGCCTTGCGGGGCGGCCGCACGACCTCCGTGGGCTCCGCGCCGCGCGCTGGGTCAGGGAGAGTTCCGGTCGCCAGCTCGACAAGTACGGCCCGATCGCCCAGCGCGCGATGCAGGACCGCTCGATCGCCGAGCTCGGTCTCGCTGATACGGGGCTCGCCTGGACCGTCGCGAAGAGTGGCTGGTCGGGTCCCGACTCGATGCGCGAGCCGCCCGCGACGACGACCCCCGAGTTCCGATCGATGCTCGCGGCGGCGGAGCGACGCGAGTACGACGTCCTCGTCGTCGGCTACACGAGTCGGTTCATCCGCGACCTCGCCTTGGCGCTCCACTACCGCCGGATCTTCCACCGCGCCGGCGTCGTCATCTATCTGTGCGACGACCGTCTCCTCACCTCGAACGACGACGACTGGGAACGCTTCGTCGACAAGGCCAAGGCGGCCGAGGTCTCGAGCCGGGACCAGAGCAAGAACGTCCGCTCCGGATATGCCGGGAAGATGGCCCGCGACAACGACCCGGGCGGTCATCCGCCGTTCGGCTTCCGGCGGAACGAGGCGAAGCTCATCGAGCCCGACGCCGCCACGGTCCCGGCGGTCCGGCGGATCGTCGAGCGCTCGGCCGCTGGCTCGACAGACCGGGCGGTGGCCGCGGAGCTCGGGCTCAGCCTCTACGTCGTCCGCGGGGTGCTCACCTCGAGCCTGTACATCGGTCGTCTCCGAGACGGGTCTCCCGCGAACTGGGGACCGCTCGTCGAGCTCGCGACGTGGAACCGGGCGCGGGCGCTGCGGGCGGCGCGGGCGACCACGGCCGGGCGTCCGGCCTCACCGCACCGCGCCTACGCCCTCTCGATGCTCCACTGCGCGGCCTGTGGCGACCGCCTCATCGGCGACACCGACTACTACCGCCATCAGGCCGTCTGTGCCGACTTCGCCGCCGCGACGCCGGACTGGCCCGCGGGCTGGCATGGTCGGCGCGACGGCAAGGGCTACCGGCGCCATCTGTACGAGGCGGTGATCGCCAAGGTCCTGGAGCGGGTGTCCCTGGGCGCCGAGACGCTCACCCGGGTGGTCGGGCTCGTGACGGCCCCACCGTCCGCACCCGACCGGCTCGCGGTCGCGCGCATCGAGCGGGAACGCGATGCGGCGCTGGCACGCTACCGGCGGGACCGCGACAGCGGCACCCTCGACCGGACGATGGCCCGCCTCGACGCCGAGGAGCGGGAGGCTCGCGCGGTTCATCAGGCAGCCGGTGTTCCCGCCGACGTGGCCGTCCGCTACCTCCGCGAGCTGGCCACCACGTGGCGGAAGGCTGAGGGAGGACCGGGACGACGGATGCTCGCGGAGGCGCTCTTCGAGCGGATCGACGCACGAGGCTTCCGGGAGGCGACGCTTCGGCTCACCGACACCGCGATCGCGCACGGCTTCGCGGCGGTCATCCCGGAGCGGCTCGAACTCACTGTTGGCTATGGTCGGGGCGAGAGGACTTGCCCCGACCAAACCGGGCGGCGCCTACGCTGACCCTTGCCCGGGCGAGATCACGTCAACGACGATCCCGAGGATCGGCCATCCGGCGTCCGTGGTGATGATCCTGTCGGCCCCCAGCACCAGCGCTGTGGCGACGACGAGGGCATCGGGAAGGCGCAACGCTCGCCCGTGCGTAGCCCGCAAGCCGGCGGCAGCGGCGCCGATCGCCCGCGAGGCTGGCTCGACCCGAGCCGGCAGCGCATCGACGAACTGGTCGGTCGTGGCGACCGCCTCCGGACCCCGTCGGGATGGGGAGACGAGGCATTCGGCGTATGCCGAGGCTGGAAGCACAAGCTCGTCACCGCGCTGCCGGGCCGCCGTCAGGGCCTCCCGTGCCTGGGCATGGTGCGGGCCCCCGGCATCGAGGACGGCGATCAGGAGCCCGGCGTCAAGGACGGTCAGTCCCATTCGTCGCGCAGCTCGTCAAGATCACCAGGCTCGAAGACCCCGGTGAGCGCGCCCGCGAACGTCGTCACGGGGTCGGCATCGAGAATCAGAAGGACCTCGCCCGGACCACGCACCTCAGCACGGAGCGCGTCACCCGTGCGCAATCCCGCGCCACGAAGGGTCTCGACCGGGAGCGTCACCTGGTGCTTCGCGCTGACACGCGTGTAACCGCGGCGGCGTTGCTTGACTCGTTCCTTCATAAGTCAAGCATAGCTTTGGAGGATGCAGCTTGGCAATCGCACGACGGGACACCGGCGTGGGTCTGAGCGAGCCGCAGGGCCACCGGATAAAGGTGCGGTCCGGTACAGTCTGATGGAGTTTGGTCGGGGCGAGAGGGATTGCCCCGCGACCACCGACCTTCCGATCACGATGCGGCTGGCCGAGCCTCCGGAGCCCTTCGACTGGTTGCGCAGCGCATGACGCGCCGGCCTCGCTACCGGGCCGAACGCGCCACGGACCGTGAGGTCGGGGTGGTCGCAGCCGTGCTGCTGACCGGGTCGGAGAAGGCAGCCGCCCACCGCCTCGGCCTGGCGCACTCGACCGTGAAGCACCACCTGGCGAATGCGCGGTGCAAGGTGGGAGCCAGGACAACGGCCGAGCTCGTGTGGATCCTCGGTCCCCGTCTGCCGGAGCCCAACGACACGGCGCCGGCCGATGACGTGGTGTCCGGGGAATAGGCTGGGTGCTCGTCGCGGCAGGACGCGGCCTGGTGCGAGGCCCGTCTGTGAAGGCCTCGACCTGGGTGAGATGCTGGCCGTCTTGCGCATTCGCTTCTCGCATGTGTCGCTATGAGGTACGTCCCATGACCCGAACCGGCCGCTTCACGCGCGTGCACGATATCGAGTGCTCCGCGGACGCTAGGCGATGAACGAGATCGACGATCGGGTCAACCGCCACTACGGATGGTCCGGGTTGATGGAGACGATCGAGGAGGAGATCCGCCGGAACGGGATCGACCCGGCTCAGGTGACGGTCGACGAACTGGCCCCGGTCGATAACTACCACTCGCACCGACTGGCCGGCACCCTGGCGTTGGCGCGCGCGGCCTCGATCAGCGCGACAGACAGGGTGCTCGACGTCGGGGGTGGCATCGGCGGTCCGGCCCGCCAGCTCGCGCATCGCTACGGCTGCCGCGTCACGGTGTTGGACCTGACCGCGGAGTACTGCGCCGTGGGCGAGAAGCTGTCTGAGTGGACGAACCTCGATGACAAGGTCTCGTTCGTGTGCGGGAACGCGCTCGCGATGCCCTTTCCTGAAGCCAGCTTCGACGTGGTGTGGACACAACACGCATCGATGAACATCGCCGACAAGGCGGGCCTCTACCGCGAGATGGCCCGGGTCGTCCGAGTCGGCGGCCGGTTGGCGTTCTTCGACATCCTCGCCGGGCCCAACCAGCCGATCCACTTCCCGGTTCCGTGGGCGTCCGACCCGTCCTTCAGCTTCCTGCTGACACCTGAGGAGACCCGCACACTGATCGCGCAGTCGGGCTTCCGCGAGATCGCATGGATGACCGGCGAGGCACTCGACGCGGAGCTCGATCACGTTGACCCGGAGGGGGACAAGCCGTCCTCGCATCCAGCGCTCAACCCCGGTCTCCTGAATGGTCCGGACGGTCCGCAGATGGGGGCGAACGCCGGGCGCAACAGCGACGAAGCGCGGATTCTCGCCGCACTCGGCGTGTACGAGCGCATTTGAGACGCGGCGCGCGACGACGAGCAGCAACAAACGATCGCTGGACGAAGACCACATGGACGACGTCGCCAACGCTGCGTATGTGCTGACACCGGGCCAAGGCAGGTCAATCGACCTCGGCGCCTTCCGGATGTCCGTTAGGGCAACGGGCGAGCAGACGAACGGGGCGCTCTCGCTCCTGGAGGCCGACGAACCGGCCGGCTTCGGGCCACCGATGCATGTCCACCGCGATGCCGCCGAAGCGTTCTACGTGCTCGACGGCGAGTACGTGTGCCCGGCGGGTTCGTTCATCTACATCCCGGCTGGGCTCGCCCACGGGTTCCGGGTAGGCGGCGAGGCCAGCCGGAAGCTCAACATCTACCTGCCCGCAGCGATGGTCGGGTATTTCGATGATCTGGCGTCCGCGACGAGGGCTGGCGAGGTCGACCCAGACCGCCTGTCGGAGATCGCCCGTTCCTGAGGGCTACGTCTAGCGCTAGACCGCCGGCGGAGCCCGACGACATGGCCCAATCGGCCAACTAGACCGAACTTCCAGCGCCCGGCGGGCCTGATCGGGGCCTGTCACGACCCTT